>JAQTQS010000071.1 GCA_028712125.1 Candidatus Altarchaeota archaeon | reverse complement strand
CGGACCGCATCATCCTGATGAACAGGGGGAGGGTCGTTCAGGTCGACAGCCGCATGGATTCCTATGCGAGGCCGAAGACGTTGTTCGGCGCCTATTTCATAGGGGAGTCTAATTTCCTTTCAGCGAAAAAGATGGGCCCGCGTATTGCGTCTTATGGCGATGTTTTGTTTAACCTTGAGGCTGATGTGCCTGCGGACGAGGTTATTCTTACTGTGCGGCCTGAGAAGATTTTGTTCGAGCGCCATGAGCGTAATACGCTTCGCTGCCGGGTTGAGAACGTGCATTTCCTCGGGCGTAGCATGCGTTATGAATTGAGCTACGGCGGCCGGCCGGTTTATGTCGAGACTTCGAAG
This sequence comes from Candidatus Altarchaeota archaeon, assembly GCA_028712125.1. GTDB lineage: Archaea > Altiarchaeota > Altiarchaeia > IMC4 > SCGC-AAA252-I15 > VGJA01. Next base: position 6,616 of record JAQTQS010000071.1, on the reverse strand, counting down.
GCTTCGGGCATCGGCGTTTCTGACGTGGTTGACGTTTATTTCCCGCCGGGGGACATCATGGTCTTCCGGAAGGATGCTGTCGATGAGGAGGTGACGGTCATCTAAGATGCCATCCATAGAGCTTAGGGGCGTGGGCAGGCAGTACGGCGACGTGACGGCCGTGAAGGGAGCGAGCCTGCACATCAAGGACAATGAATACGTCACGCTGCTCGGGCCTTCTGGCTGCGGGAAGACGACGCTGCTCAGGATGATTGCAGGCCTTATTCGGCCTACCGAGGGTGACATATTGATTGACGGCGTTTCCGTCGTGGACGTGCCGCCCGAGGACAGGAATATCGGGTATCTTTTCCAGAATTACGCGCTCTTCCCGCACATGAACGTGTCAGAGAACGTCGGCTACGGCCTGCTGGCCCGGGGGGAGAGCAAGGGGCATACCTCCCGCGTGACCGAGGAGATGCTGAGGTTTGTCGACCTTTTAGAGTGGGCGAAGTTCATGCCCAGGCAGCTTTCAGGCGGGATGCAGCAGCGGATTTCGCTCGTGCGTTCGCTCGCGGCAGGCTGCAGGACGTTCTTCCTTGACGAGCCAATGAGCTCTCTTGACCCGAAGATTGGAATCAAGCTTCGGTATGAGATTAAGAAGACGGCCCGCCGTCTTAAGCTGACGGTGCTTCACGTGACGCACGACCAGGCTGATGCGATGAGCGTTTCGGACAGGATTATCGTCATGAAGCGCGGCGGCATCGCGCAGGTGGGGACGCCCCGCGACGTTTACTATTCGCCGGCGTCGCCGTACGTCGCGCATTTCATAGGGGAGTCGAATTTCATCCACGCAACACCCGCGGGCGAGAATATGCTCCTTGCCGGGAGCTACCTGTTTAGGGTGAGCGAGTCCGTAGGCTCGATGCAGGACATAATCGCGGCCATTCGGCCGGAGAGAATCAGGTTCGAGCGCAGGCTTGAGAACACTCTGGACGGCGCCATCACGGACTTGGACTTCCTCGGGCCTACGACCCGGTTTTGGGTGGACGTCGGGGGGCTGTCGCTGTCGGTCCTTACTGCAAAGCGCCCGGACCTCGTGAAAGGCGATAATGTCAGCGTCTATCTGCCGCCGGACGATATCATGGTTTTCCCGGGCGTGAGGGACTTGAAAGACGAACTCCAGGTTTTCTAGCGGGTTTATACCGCGGTCGAGAGGAAGTAGGCGCCGATTATGACGAGCAGCAGCGATAGCGCCAATCGCATCTTCACGTACCATCCGCGCGAAAGAAGCGTGCCGCTTCCGGCGGACGCGGCAAAGGAGACGAGCGCGAACCATCCGAAGTCCGCGAGCCAGTGGCCTAGGAAGACGGTCAGCATCCCCGCCGCGCCCATCCTCTGGAAGCCTTCGACAAGAAGGCGGGTGCCTGCCGTAGCCCACCATACCGGGAAGCCGGGATTCAATGCGGTGAATATTATCCCTCCCGTGACCGCCCCGTAGGGCTTTTGTAATGCGTTAAAGTCAACGCCCTTGCGCAGGCTTCGAAGCGAGGCTGCGGCCATCCAGATGAGAGCGAGTCCGCCCAGCAGGCTGACGGCCCGGGTGAATGATTCCGACAGCATGATTTCTCCCAGGCCGAGGATTATGGCGGCAAAGACCGCGATTTCAACGAGCGCATGGCCGCAGATTACGAGAACTCCGGTCCATTTGCCGCGGGTGAGCGACTCGTGCACGGTGTAAACGAGGAGCGGCCCCGGCAGCAGGGCGCCTGAAATGCCCACGGCGAACCCGAGAGCGAGCAGCAATGCCCCGTTAATGGCGTCCATGGTATCTTATTGTATTTTTGGTTATTATTCCCCCATTCATATTTTTTATTACCATGAGATTTAATGCGGTGCTTGCGATTTTTTTGTTGCTGGGGTCGTCTGCCGGCTGTCTTGACGAAGTGGACGCTTTTTTGGACTGCGGCCAGAGGCCAAGCCAGGATGACAGGGACTGGTGTTATATGGAGGCGGGGTGGCAGAACCATGATTTGTCCTACTGCGGGAGCATTAAGCGCACTGACATAAAGGAAAGCTGTTATTTCCTGGTTGGAACAGGCAGCGGAGACCAGACCGTGTGCGGCATGATACAGGAGGATGAGGACCGCAGGAACTGGTGCTATGCCGTGACTACCGACGACCCGTCGCACTGCGACGCCATGAATGAAGCCACGTTGAAAAGCTCGTGTTATGAGGACACTGGCGTCAAGACGGGCGAAGCGTCTGTCTGCGAAAAGGCTGCAAGCGATAACGACCGCGACTGGTGCTTCTACAACGTGGCCAGGGAGAAGAAAGACAAATCAGTCTGCGGCAGGATAACGCAGAAGGAAGTGCAAACCCAGTGCAACATGCTTCCAACCGGTTCCGGTTGATATTGCAGGGGACTGCTTTTAGAAACAGAATTTTAGGATGAATTTATGTCTGGTTTGTTCTGTCCTTTGGGGGATTGTCTTGGGCGCTCTTGCAATGAGAAGGCATTCGTTAAAACCAAAATGTTAGCATCAGTGCGGGCTTACACCCATCTCTTGTATGCGAAATAGAGGTACGTCAGCACCATTGATAGTATCATCAATGCGAGTGAGAAGTAGAATCCCATGTCCCAGTCAATCTCGGGCATGTAGTGGAAGTTCATGCCGTAAATGCTTGCGATGAGCGTCGGTATCATGAATAGTGTTGTTAAGACCGTGAGGACCTTGACAACCTCGTTCAGCGCGTTGCTTATCATCGAAAGGTAGCTTTCAAGGGAGGCTGCGACAAGCTCGCGGTAGGTCTCAATCAGGTCTATCGTGTTGATGAGATGGTCGTATATGTCACGGAAGTAGGGAATGCTCTCGCTGGACACCATGTCAAGTGAGCCGGACTGAAGGGTGTGGAATACTTCCCTTGTAGGCCATATCGGCTTGACCATAAGCAGCAGTTCGCGCTTTATCCGGAAAACATGGCCAAGAGCCGTCTTGTCCGGCTTTTTCAGCACTAGTTTCTCGATTTTGTCTATCTCATCCTCTACGCTGTCCAAGACTACGAAATAATTGTCCACAATCCTGTCCGAGATGAGGTATAGCAGGTAGTCCGGGCCGCACTTGCTGACGCGGTGGCCGCCTTCATGTATGAGATGGCGTACGCTATCGAGGAAGACAAAATCATCCTTGTGGACTGACACGAGATAGTTCTTTCCTACGAATACGCTCAACTGCTTTGTGTGGACTCTGTGCTCCTGCAGGTAGATGTGCCGCAGGACAAGGAAGAAATAGCCGGCGTATAGGTCTATCTTAGGCCGCTGGACTTCGTGCGTGCAGTCGTCGAGCGCCAGCTGGTGGAAGCCGTATGCCTTCCTGAGCTCCTTGATGTCGTTTTCGGATGGATTCGTCACGTCCAGCCATACGACGCAGTCTTTCAGGGCCGATGCTTGCGTGATAGTGGCGTTTTTATGCTCGGTTGTATTTTCAGAGTTGTAACTGATGACAGAGACTGCCATGTCATACAATTAACCGGCGTCTATTAAAAGCTTATCCTACCTTCGGGAGGCACTTGAGGGACTCCTTGATTTTCGAGTCCGGGCATATGTAGTCCACAAGCTTGCCCTGGTGGAAGGCGTCGTAGGACGCCATGTCGAAGTTCCCGTGGCCGGAGTTGTTGAAGAGTATCGTCTTCTCCTCCTTGCAGCCTCTCGCCTCGTCGATGACCGCTTTGATGACGTGCGATGTCTCGGGGGCTACGATGAAGCCTTCGGTCCTTGCGAAGAGTTCCGCTGCCTTGAAGCACTCTATCTGGTTGTAGGCCTTCGCCTCGATTACCTTCTCCTTGGCGAGCAGGCACAGCTGGGGCGCTGCCCCGTGGTAGCGCAGGCCGCCGGCGTGTATCGTGTCCGGGATGAATGTGTGGCCGAGCGTGTACATCTTGACCAGCGGGGTTAACTGCGCGGTGTCGCCGAAGTCGTAGGCGTATATGCCGCGGGTGAGCGTCGGGCATGCTGTCGGTTCGACCGCGACTGCGCGAAGGTCCTTCTTGTCGCCTTTCAGCTTGTCATGCAGGAAGGGGAACGAGATTCCGGCGAAGTTGCTGCCTCCGCCTACGCAGCCCATCACGACGTCCGGGTATTCGCCGACCATCTCGAGCTGTTTTTTCGCCTCGATTCCTATGACAGTCTGGTGCATGAGCACGTGGTTTAGGACGCTTCCGAGGGAGTACTTCGTGTCCTCGTGGGTTGCCGCGTCTTCGACCGCTTCGGATATTGCGATGCCGAGGCTTCCGGGGCATTTCGGGTCCTGTTTTAGTATCGCCCGGCCGGAGTTGGTCTTGTTCGTCGGGCTTGGGAACACTTCAGCGCCCCACGTTTCCATCATGATGCGCCTGTACGGCTTCTGCTCGTAGCTCACCTTGACCATGTAGACCGTGCACTTCAGGCCGAAGAGATTTGCCGCGAATGACAGCGCGCTGCCCCACTGGCCGGCTCCGGTTTCGGTTGCCAGGCGACTGACGCCTTCCTTCATGTTGTAGTAGGCCTGCGCGATTGCCGTGTTCGGCTTGTGGCTGCCGGCAGGGCTTACGCCCTCCCATTTGTAGTAGATTTTAGCCTTGGTCTTCAATGCCTTCTCAAGGCGGAATGCCCGGTATAGCGGCGAGGGCCTCCATAGCCGGTAGACTTCTCTCACTTCCTCCGGGATTTTGATGTGGCGCTCTAGGCTCATCTCCTGCTTGATGAGCTCCATGGGGAATATAGGCGCAAGGTCCTGCGGGCCCAGCGGCTTTCCTGTTCCGGGATTGAGCGGCGGGGGCAGGGGCGACGGGAGGTCCGCATTTATGTTGTACCAGTCTTTAGGCAGGTCGTTTTCGTCTAGAATTATTTTTGTTGGTTCCATTGTCGCGCTCCTATTGCAGTATTTTTTACTAATGGGACGTGCCTTAAATAAATGCTTTTATTTGGGTACAATGTACAGTTTTTGTACATTTTTAGGCCTGCAGTATATCATGATAAAGGTACAATTAACTAAAACCAAAAGCCGATGAAAACGCTTGTCGCATACTACACAAGGACCGGGCACACAAAAAAGGCCGGGGATGAGATGGCTAAGGCGCTTGGCGCCGACTTCGAGGAGGTTATTGACACCAGAAACCGCAGCGGCGTCCTAGGCTATATTAACGCCGGCCGCGACGCGAGTCTCGGCATAAGCGCCATTATCAGGCCTATTGCAAAAAACCCGGCCGACTACGACCTTGTGATAGTCGGCACGCCCGTCTGGGCTTTCACGCTGACCCCCGCAATACGGACTTACCTTTCGGAGAACAGGGAACGTTTCAAAAAAATAGCGTTCTATTGCACGTTTGACGGCAGCGGCGGCGAGCCGACCTTCAGGGCAATGGAGGATGTCAGCGGTAAAACGCCGGCGGCGACGCTCGAGCTGACGCGCGGCGAGATAGTGAACGGCGAGTACATCGGGAAGGTGAGGGATTTTGCAGAAGGGCTTAATTCAAAACCGGAATAGCAGCAAAATGGACCTTAAGAAACTCGTGTGCGAGGAGAATGTCGGCGGATGCGACTTATTATTGCGGGCGGTGATCGGGACGACCGCAATAGTGCTGCTTGCACTCGACTGGTTTAATGGGCTTGTGAAGTTTGTACTGGCAGTGGTCGCATTTTTCGGCCTGTTTACCGCGCTGACGCGCCATTGCACGCCTTATGCCATTTTTGGATTCAGCACGGCGCAGAAGAAGTAGTCATGCCATAAAGTTGGAAGGTAGCTTGTGAGTATTATCCCCGCAGTAGCTATCCTGAAGAAACGGTAGTATAATGCGTATGTTGCAGCATCAGCCGCAGCAGCCTTTCTTCTTGCCCTTGCTGTCAGGAGTGCAGCAGGAGCAGGAGCACCCTTCCTGCGATTTCTCATCAAGCTTCTTGTCCATGCCGTCCAATAGTTTTGATATGAAGTTCTTCTTTTTTTCTGCCATCTTTACACCTAGTTTCAAGTATGTTGTTTTAGAGTTTAAAAGCGCATCATCTGGCCTGCTGCGGGGCTAAAGCGCCCTCGCCCGCCTGGCCGGACGCCTTCTTTCCGATGAACAAGAGCATCTTTGCGGCTATCTTAAGCGCTGTTATCGCGGTGAACAATAGAGCGAAAAACCCAAAGTCGTAGAAGACCACGGAGTCCTGCCCGATGGCTATCGGCCGCATCCCTCTTCCGAATGACAGCGGACTCCCGAATCCGATGAAGAAGAGCAGCACGCCAAGGTTTGCGATTTCGGACAGGACAAGAGCGGCTAGTTCGGCGGTTGAGCCCTTCGGAGCCAGCGTCTTGGCGGCCGAGAGGGCGGCAAGGATTACGCCCATGACCGCCAGCGACGCCAAAAAGTCGCCGAGGGGGCCGAACACGGCCGTCACCATCGGCGGGAGCTTGTCTATTATCAGGCGGGGTATTAGTATGAATGCCGTGAGGTATAGCGCAACACCCGGAAGTGCCTTGGTTATATCCATCCTGATTCTCCGATCTGTGCTCGAACGCCAATGCCCGTGAGGTTGGCAAGGGTCCGTGACTCGAATGTTATTTGGGTGACCGGCTTTTGGGACTCCAGCGTTTTCAGCTGGTCTTCGGAAAGCCTCATG
>JAQTQS010000070.1 GCA_028712125.1 Candidatus Altarchaeota archaeon | reverse complement strand
CGTATCCTTCCGGAGGCTTGTAGTATGAGGGATTTACGCTGTCGAACACCTTTACGCCCTCATCCTCAAGCTTTCCATCCCGGTCGTACAACACCCGCGTCCTCTCCCTGAACTGAACCTTAAGGCTGTGGATGTTGCCGGGGTCGTTGTTGATGGTCTCATGCACCGACAGCCGCAGGACGTCAGCCCCGACTATGCGCGTGCGCCCTTCGTCGAACCTGAAGTTGCCCCAAGTAATGTCAAGCTTCACAGGAAGGTCGTACCGCAGGGAATCGATAACACTGACAAGCATCGTCGGATTCGTAACACCCTCCCTGAAGACCACGGGAATATCGTTGTTGGGCCCGGCCATGAACGCCAGATAGCTTTTCCTGCCATCGCCGTCGACCGCCGTAAAAGCCGAGAAACGCTGGCTTGTGGGGTATGCCGCAATCAACTCATCTTCAGATGTCAATGGAAAACCTCCAGGATAATCCCTTCCGGCCAAACCGGTGTGGAATGTGGTTAGGGTATGGTATTATTAGTTATAATATCAGTTTTGAACCGGGAACGCGGATAGCCAAGCCCGGATGAAAGAGAGCCTGCAAAAAAAGATAGTCACGTAATATCGTCTCACGATGAAACTCAAAGAGATGCGCGATTCATATCACGCCGGTCTTCTCCGCAATCTCCTCCGCCTTACTGCGGCTTATGCCGTCCCTGAGAATCGTATAGCGGTCCCTGACCTTGTGCGCCGTCGACAGCGCCCGTATGACGTCCCTGCGGGAAATGCCCATCTGCTCCGCATTCGTAGGCGCACCGCACCATTCGAGCGACTTTTTAACAGCCTGCCAGTCCGACTTTTGGAGGTATGCCATCATTATCGCGCCGACCCCGCACTGCTCGCCGTGCAACGCCGGATTTTCGCATATAAGGTCCAATGCGTGGCTGAACGCGTGCTCCGAGCCGCTGCACGGCCGGCTGGAGCCGGCTATGCCGATGGCGACGCCGCTCGATATCAGCGCCTCTACGAGTATGCTCACGTTCGACTTTATCTTGCCTGCGTTGTCCATGACGATTCGCGCGCTCATCTCGGACAGCGCGGCGGCATAGTCGCCGTAATACTCGCCCTTCTCATTGTGGGCGAGCTTCCAGTCTAGAACGGCCGTATAGTTGGATATCGCGTCTGCGCAGCCTGACGAGGTAAGCCGTGCGGGAGACTTCTTTATGAGGGCAGTGTCCGCGACGACGCCGAGCGGGCACTGCGCCCTGACCGAGACGGGCTTCTCGCCCTTCAGGCTCGCCTGCGGGCTTGCGATGCCGTCATGGCTGGCGGAAGTGGGGACGTTGATGTATGGGATACCATTCCTGAACGAAGCGAGCTTTGCAACGTCGTTAACAGCCCCGCCGCCGCACGCGACGATAAAACCGCAGCCGACCGACTCGCCCGCCAGCCGGTCAACGTCCGGCATGCCGCTGCCGGACACTATAAAGACCTCGGATGCAAGCATGCCGGCAATCCTTTCGCCCGCAATGCGCTCGGTCACAATATCCGCGGCCAGAACGCTTTTCCCTGACAGCTTCAGGTCTTTAAGGACGTCGGGTATCTTCGCGAGTGCGCCGTCGCCTACCAGCACCTTACGCGGCAGCTCGATGTACTTCATCGTTGCTCAGGAATCGAGATAATCTGGGCGTGCTTCACGCCGCCGATTTCAATGACATTTCCGGCAGACACAAGCGAGCGCTCGACCGCCATGCCGACAACGTTATTGCCGACGAGATTGGCAATGGTCGCACTCGCCAACGCAAAAAAAACATCGTCCTCCCCCGCCAGAGAGCCGCCGTAGAAACGCTCGTTAACCTCAATCTGCAGCCTGCCGCTCGAAAATTTCTTCCCGAGGACATCCCTGTCGCAGGCCGCCACAAGCCGCTCCCCCGAAACCTCGTGTATCTTAACGTAAAACATCGTCAACATTCATGACCGGCTGGCCCGGGAAGAACAGCATGCCCCTGAGCTGGAGGTAGATGCCGGCCAATTTTCTCATCCGCTCGGGGTCTGATGCGCTTTGCTCATGGAAAGCCTCTCTCATCATGGCTAAGTCCCTGCCTTCAAGGATATCAGCCTCGTCAAGCCCCTTTTGGGCAACACTGCCGCAAACAGGTATGACGTTCAAGGCGTCGGTCGCCCGCTGGGCGTCATCCTTGGTGCTCCTCAAATCCGCCTCAGTGCGCATGTAACGATCAATCGCCTTCACCCTGTTTCCGCCGGTTTCCTTCAGGCAGCTCCTCAAAAACTCCGCAGAGTTTTCCCCCCGGAAAACACTGCCGTCAACAATCTTAATGCCAAAGCCGCTAAGGTCCACAGGCTCCATAACTACGCCGCCTGCCTGCCTCACCTTGTATGTCATTCTCATGACTACTTGATGCGGCGCATCGGCCACCAGCCGCCGCACGCCTCGCACTTGATGATTCTCACGCCCTCAAGCTCGGAAATGCCGGTATCAGGCTTCCCGCACTCGTGGCACAGCACGAACTCCTTGGCGTAATCCTCGAACTTCTTGTTGATGACGGACTGCTTAAGCACCCGCTGCATGATGACGCGGTTGCCGTCCCTAACGCCCGGCGCAGCAAGCTCCTTGAACAGGAACTTCATTATATGGTCCGGCTCCCGCCTCAGCCGGCTGGCAACATCCCCGAAATTACGGATGATAGTAGTATTGCCCTCGATAAGCGTGTCAGCCTGCGGCATCTCAAAGCGGATAGGCGTCTTCAAGTGGCTTGGAAGGTTCTCCCACGCCCGGTCAAGCAGCCTCTCGTAACCAAAGTCCATCGCAGGTAAAGATAAGCGAATAAGCGGATATAAATAAGCCGCCGACGCCTCAAGCAGAAGACCCGCCGGCGGGCACGATGTCAAACACGGCAATCTCAGGCCGGGCGAACAGGCGCATCCTCGGAGCCCAGCCACCCTCCAGGCCGATGCCGCGGTTCACGTACAATGTCACGCCGCCGACCTGATACAACCCGGCCTCGTACGCCTTCCCGTACTTGGAAAGCGTGATTATCGCCCCGTAAAAAGGCAGGGCAATCTGGCCGCCGTGGGTATGGCCGGCCAGATAAAGGTCCACGCTCGTATTCTTGAGGTCTTTGACAATGTCCGGGTTGTGGTACAGGAGAATGCTATAGCCGTCGCTTGGTATGGAGAACAGGACGTCAAACTGCCGGTCCGAGTAGCCGTATGGAAGGCCGGTTATGTAAAAAACATTGCCGTCCTTGACAAGGCGGACTGTCGCCCCCTTCAGCTCGGTGAAGCCGGTGTTGTTGAACAATTCTATCTTGCCCCAGTAGACTGAATCCCAGTTGCCCCGGACGGCGTACTTGCCAAGGCGTGCGTTCAGCCGCCCCAACACTTCCTGGCAGTACGGCACAGCTTCGAGCGTGTTAGCCATGTCCCCGGTGAACACGATAACGTCCGGGTTCATGGGCTTGACAAGCCTTACAAGATTCTCCTCGTTCCTGACCATCTTGTCGCAGTGAAGGTCTGAAATCTGGACGATTCGAATCATCCCGCTCTTCAACTTCCCGGACTCGAGCGAAAGGTGCGTCACCTCCAGCCGGTAGGGCTCGATGAAATGGCCGTAGGAGTACACGAGCAGTATGAACATGGCGGCAAAGACGCCGAGAAGCCACCACCTCCGGGACAAATGCCGCCTGCGCCGGCCGGCTTTGGATTTCGCCATGGTGCACCGTAAAAAATGCTGGTAATATATTGCAGCCTTCGCTTATAATCAGACGATGCCGGCAGCTTATAAATCGCAGGTCGAATATAGATACCGTCACAAGGAGGTTTGACGATGGCTAAAACACTCAAAGGCACGAAAACGGAGAAAAACCTGCTGACAGCATTCGCAGGAGAATCACAGGCAAGGAACCGCTACACATACTTCTCAAGCGCCGCGCGTAAAGAAGGGTTCGAGCAGATAGCCGAGATATTCCTTGAAACGGCGGAAAACGAGAAAGAGCACGCCAAACTCTTCTTCAAGGCGCTCCAAGGCGGGAACGTCGAGATAACAGCATCCTACCCCGCAGGCGTGGTAGGCGACACGAAGGCAAACCTTACAGAGGCGGCCGAAGGGGAGAAGATGGAGTGGACTGTGATATACGCGGACTTTGCCAAGATTGCGGATGCTGAAGGCTTCCCGGAGATAGCCACAACCTTCAGGGAAGTGGCCGAAGTCGAGAAATTCCACGAGGGACGCTATCGCAAGCTCATAGAAAACATACAAAAAGGCGAAGTATTCAAGAAGAAGACAAAGACCAGATGGCACTGCCGGAACTGCGGTTATATACACGAAGGCGCGGAAGCCCCGGACACATGCCCGGCGTGCAAGCACCCGCAGGCGTTCTACGAGGTACTAGCCGAGAACTACTGAAAAACAGATAGAACAGCGACCGATACAATAAAAAAATGTTAGACTACATTAAAAGGAAATGGTCGCTGAGCATCAGGGTGATACCGATAGTCGGAATCATCATCCTATTCAAGCTGATATTCCACCACATGGGATGGGAATACCTGTCCGTAAACCCGCTGTTCTCGGGCCTTGTCGCAGCCAGCGTCTTCCTGCTGGGATTCCTAATCTCCGGAGTATTGGTAGACTACAAGGAAGGCGAAAAGCTGCCCGGAGAGATGACGTCAAGCCTCGAAGCCATATTCGACGAGACGTGGATTCTATACAAGAACGGCAAGGCAGCCCAGGCCAGGGGACTCTTGCAATACCTCGCCGACTTCACGGCATTGCTCAAAGGCTGGTTCTACAAGAAAGAGAAGACAAGAAGCGTCTTAGACAGGATTTTCGGGATGAACGAATTCTTCGCAGCATTAGACCCGCTGACAAAACCGAACTTCATCGTCAGGATGAAGCAGGAACAAGCCAACATACGCCGCATAGTAATACGCATACACGGCATACGCGAGACCTCGTTCGTCTCATCGGGATACGCAGTAGCCGAAGCCGTAATCCTGCTGCTCACCATCGGCCTGCTGATGACCATCATCGGGCCGTTCTACGAGTCATTGTTCGTGATTGGCATAATCACATTCCTTCTGGTGTACATGCTCGCGCTCATAAAGGACCTGGACAACCCCTTTGATTACTACGAGAAGGAGGGCGGCAACGACGAAGTCTCCCTAAAACCGCTTGAAGACCTGGAAAAAAGGCTCAGGGAACGCCTTTCCATACTGGACGCACGGACAAACTGAGGATATTGGAGAATAGAAATACCTCCGGCATGAAAAACCTGCCGGAGGCTGAATCTGTTAAAAATAATCCCGCAAAACCGGGATTAAAGAACACGAGCGCGCATCAACCGAACAATGACGCAAGACCGGAAGCAGCCTCTTCCTCGCTCTTCTTGTCCTCCTTCGGCTTCTCCTTCTTGTCTTCCTTGGCCGAAGCATCGGATGCCGCGGCAGGAGCGGGAGCTGCCATCATGGGGGCCGCCGTCTTCACTGCGTCGTCGATATTAACTCCCTCAAGGGACGCGACCAATGCCTTGATTTTGGCTTCGTCGACTTTTACCCCTGCAGAAGCCATAACCTTCTTCAGACTTTCTTCATTCACTTGCTGGCCGGCCGAGTGGAGTAACATCGCTCCATAAACGTATTCCATTGTAACACCATTCATCAAAAAGTACGTCTATTTAATTGGGCTTTACTCTTTAAAAATAGCACGACCAAAAGGATATATGATGGATGTTGGCAGGTGCGCCGGCATGCTGATTGACATCGCCTGCGAAAAGGCCGGAACGCAGGCAATAGAGCTCAACAATCAGCTGGCCGACATGATCATGGAGCTGTTATTTTAGGTTTTATCCGCGAAAACCAAGTAATAGGCATCATGGAAAAGAGGGTGGGAAAGAAGGCTAGCAAGAAGAAGGCCTCCGGCCATAAGAAGCAGGGAGAGGTAAAACCCCAGAAACAATCTGTGGTAAAGCCCCAGTGGGAAAACGTCTACGACCCTGATTATAGGGAGTATTTCGTCACACAGGCCCAGCTTTCCAAGTCCATACGCAAGGACGGCGTCTTCCATTTGACATTCTACGACGAGAACATAGTGCCCCTCCAGGGCAAGCCAAAAAGGCTGCTGGTGGAGCGCAAGATAAAGACAACCCTTGTGATACCGGAGAAGGCGCTCGAAAGGATGGTAAAGTTCTTCAACCGCGTGCTTTCGGACGAGTCCAAGGCAAAAACATCCGAGGAGCCGCTTCCAAAAGACGCAAAGGATACTATGCCCGTCGAGGAGCAGGTCAGCAAGGAGATGAAGGCGCAGGTGGTTGAAACTTCATACATCAGGTGAAGAGATTTTCTTGCTAGGTTATTGAGAAGAGCGTTCATTTAGGGGTCCCCGCCCTACACGGGGACACCCCCATAGCGCGGCTTATGGCACGGGAATGAAAAGCACAAGCATGCTCACCCGATTATTGCAGGGGGCATTCGCTTAGCGCGACTCGTTCCCGGACGCCAACTTGCAGCGCTTGGTAGATATACAAGGAAGGCGCGTTTAAAAATGCGCTAACGACCATTCGGCGATATTTTTCAATGCGAGACATTTATTCAGAAAAACTTACAGGCAGCCATGAAACGTGCATTATTCTTAATACTTGGTATTGCTTGCCAGCGGATGCCTCTTTGGAGGGGAAGCAGCGTAGGAGCACAGGAGAACACGGCGACTGCCACGACAATAGCGTCCGATGGAGTATTGTGCGGCACTTTCCAGATTCCATGGGTAGTAGCACATTACAGATGTGTGATTCAATGATTCAATATTAGCGTTTATTTAAATAGTTCTTTTCCTATAAATTCCAGTGAGCCTGCAAAAGATAAATCAACGTGGAAGAGGACGGTCTTACCTGCCACTCCTGCTTTTTATCGCCGCCATTCTCCTTCTCCTATTGTTCGCGTTAATATATCTTTGGTATGGCAGCAATCGCCCGGCAGCGACCACGACAACCACAAGTACTACGACCACAACGACGGCGATTACAACAACCGAGATTTCAGCGCCAACCACGACAAAAACTGCCAGCACCACGACGCTCATAAAAGAGGATACATCAACCACGTCGGCTAAATCCACCGTGGGCTCGACTTCCACCACGCAAAGCCTTGCCACGCCGACCACCATGGGCCGCGGCGAGACTATCTACACGGGCGGCGGCGGGGGCGGAGGAGGGGGCATTGACCGTTCGAGCAGCCGAAGCTCGTCGAGCAGCAGCTCCTCAACCAGCTCGACAAGCTCG
>JAQTQS010000069.1 GCA_028712125.1 Candidatus Altarchaeota archaeon | reverse complement strand
TTGGAGGTCGACCCGACCTACAGCAAGGCCGACAGCCAGAGGAAGGTCGCTGAGAGCAAGCGTGCGAGCGTGATGTCCGGCGGATATGCGCCGGGCGGCTACGCTCCCGGCGGCTATGCGCCCGGGCCGGCGCCTCAGGGCATGACTCCCGGAGCCGGCGGCGAGGGCGGCGAGAACCTGACCAAGTTCAAGGTGATGGAAAAGCCGAAGATGAACTTCCGCGACGTCGCAGGCCTTGAGAAGATTAAGGACAAGATTTTCGAGTACATAGTCTATCCCCTGAAGGACCCGGTACTGGCCAAGAAGTACGGGAAGGAGGCGGGCGGAGGCGTGATATTCTACGGCCCGCCGGGGACGGGGAAGACGTTCATCGCCAAGGCCGCTGCCGGGGAGGGGAAGGCGTCTTTCATCAGCGTGAAGATGTCCGACATCGTGGACATGTACGCGGGCAATACCGAGAAGAACATGCACAACGCGTTCGAGACCGCAAGGCAGAACAAGCCTTGCATCCTGTTCTTCGACGAGATGGACGGGATTGCGGGCAAAAGGGAGGGCATGGACCAGAGCTTCGAGAAGCGGAGCATCAACCAGTTCCTCATGGAGATGGACGGCGCCGAGTACAGCAACGAGGGCGTCCTCGTCATAGGCGCGACCAACGCCCCGTGGGACGTGGACGCCGCGCTCCGCCGCGCAGGCCGTTTCGCAAAGACCATCTACTTCCCGGAACCGGACAAGAAGACAAGGGAGACGATAATACGCCTGAACCTTCGCAACCGGCCGGTCGACCCGAAAATACCAATAGGCCGCATCGCACGCATGACCGAAGGCTACTCCAGCGCCGACCTCAAAGCGCTCGTCGACGCCGCCGCGTCCATACCCTGGAAGGAGGCTTTAAAGAGCGGCCGGGAGCGGCAGATAACGTTCAAAGACTTCAGGAAGGCGAGCGCAGGCGATGAGGGCGCGAGAAGCTCGCTTCCCGCATGGTACGGCTCGGTCAAGAAAAAACTAATCGAAGACGAGGAGGACGAGGACGGGAAGAAGCAAAAAGGCGGCCTCTCAGGCGTCTTCGTGGACATCGTAACGCTCGGGCCTGCGACGCAGGCAGACGGCACGCCGCAAACGACCACTGTCAAGCACAAGAGCGAGCAGAAAGGATTGCTCGGCGAGGAAGAACGAAGAGTATTCGACCCCTTGATACGCGACATCCGAAATAGGACAGAGCCGTTCAACATGGGGCTGAGAAAAGCCAAAACGCTGTTAGCGAGATACGTATTATAAGCTAAGTCCCTAACATAATTAAGAAAGGATGATGAGCTTTTTCAAATCTCTCAAGCAGGCTGTCCGGATTCTTAAACTTGACGAGAAGGCGATTTCAGAGGTCGCATCTAACCAAAATTCAACAATATATGCCTTGATAATTATCCTCATCACAGCCTTTGCGAGCGGAGTCGCATTTGACAAGCGCATTGACGCAGACAATGCTATCATAAACCCCCTACTTTATGTTGTTTATATTGTAGTCATTGTGGGCATTCTCCATCTTTTAGCTAGGATAGCCAGCGGAAAAGGACAATATATAGATTTATTCCGTGTAATTGGCCTTCTATTCATAACTAATTGGGTGGACATAATGGTGGGTATTGCTGTATACTACATGGGTATTTTGGTGCATATGCCTCCTGTGGAAAGTCAGAGACTAATGATAAAAGTAGGTTCAATAATAACAATACCTGTGTCTGTATGGAAAACCGTTGTGAGCATAATCGTGGTAAAATCAATCTACAAATTGTCATCTATACGAGCGGTTTTAGTCGTAGTGCTCCCGATAATAACGATCCTTGGGGTAATATTACTGCCCATGCTTTTGTATCTTATTTGTGTGTTCGTGCCTGGTTGTGCCCAACAATTAAGCTGGTGAAAGCGGCATGGGTGGCCTGTTGACGGACGAGAAGTGGCGGCAGTTCTTGGTTGAAAGCTAGCCTGAAAAAACAGTGTGGTTGAACTATATAAGTGAGCAACTAGCGGCCTATTAATACTGGTTTTGCTAATGTTTTTATTAAAGGTGCTTTATGAAGGTTTTGGGTTTGTCCGGTTCGCACCGTCATGGGAATACTGAGCAGATGGTCAAGGCTGCGCTTGACGTCCTTAAGGAGAAGGGTTTTGAAGTCGAGTATGTCTCGCTTGCTGATTTGGACATCAAGTATTGCACCGATTGCGGGGCCTGCAAGAATGCCTTTACATGCTCCCAAAAGGATGATGTCATGGCCTTGCTTGCCAGAATGCGTGAAGCCGACGCCATAATCGCCGGCAGTCCGACTTATTTCGCCGGCGTCTCAGGCCGCTTGAAGTCTTTTTTCGACCGTACGCTGCCGTTGCGCAGGCAGGGTATGATGCTGAAGGACAAGGTCGGCGCTGCGCTTGCGGTTGGCGGGAGCCGGAATGGCGGACAGGAGCTTGTCGTATCGCAGATTCATTCCTGGATGCTTTTGCATGAGATGATGGTCGTCGGCGACAGGAAGACGGCGCATTTCGGCGGCATATGTGTCGGCCGTAGTTTGGGCGATGCGCTTAAGGACGAGGTCGGCATGGAGACCGTGAAGAACACGGCATTGAAGGTCGCTGAAGCGCTTGGGAGGCTCGGTTAAAGCAAAGATGGACACAATTCGCGCGCATGTCATAGTATCAGGCCGGGTTCAGGGAGTCTTCTTCAGGAGCAATGCTAAGAAGCAGGCTGTTATCCGCGGCCTGACGGGTTTTGTGCGCAACATGCCGGACCGGCGTGTTGAAGTGGTCTTCGAGGGCGAAAAAGAGGTTGTCGAGAGCATGGTCGACTGGTGCAAGCGCGGGCCTGAGTTCGCTTTTGTGGAGCATATGGACGTCGAGTGGCTTAAGGCGACAAAGGAGTTTACTGCGTTTGACATCCGGTATTAAACCTAGATGCGCGATTGATTACAGTGTTCGGATACTAGAACCGGCCTGAATCTTGTTGATTAAATGCTAAAACAATATTATTGGCATTATGGACTTGATTGCCAAGGGCGCGGAGGCGAACCTATACCGGGATGGCGGGCGGCTGGTGAAAAACCGCGTCCAAAAGAAGTACCGGATTCCGGAGCTTGACGAGCGGCTTAGGAAGCTGCGGACCCGTCATGAGGCGAAGCTGTTGGAGAAGGCCCGGGATGCGGGCATCAACGCGCCGAAGGTGCTGAAGGTTGACGAGGCCGGAAGCCTGCTCGAGATGGAGTACATCGACGGCAGGCGCATGAAGGAGGTATTTGAGGAAGCCGATTTGGACGAGGTTAGAAGGATTGGCAGCGAGATTGGCGGGATTATCGCCAGGATGCATGAGAGCAACCTGATACACAACGACCTGACGACAAGCAACATACTGCTCAAGGGCAATCAAATATACTTCATAGATTTCGGCTTGGGCTACAGTTCCACAAGGCTGGAGGACAAGGCCATGGACCTCGTGGTTTTCAAGAAGTCGCTGTTGGCAAGCCATACAAGATGCTTTGATGCTGTATGGCAGGGCATATTGGAAGGCTATATGCCTGACGCCCATATCAGAAAGCAGATGGACGAGATAGAAAAGAGAGTAAGGTATGCGTGAGAGCAATAATGGAGTATTGTCTCCAGTTTATACTGTCGAGGCGTTTAATTGCGTGAGTGTGCAGTTGACTATCCTGATATGGTAGACTTCAAGCCAGTCCACCCTCTCGGATGACAAGTCGCACTTCCAGAGGTAGCCTCTCCGGCCGGGATAGTCCTGCATGAGAATCCTGTTGTCCTCTCCCATGTCGGATGCATACACGATTGGGTCGTTGAAGAAATCGATGCTTGTGAAGTCGCCCGCAGGCATGGGCAGGAAGGTCATCCCCTTACCCCTTTTTTCAAGGAATATCACCGCGTTCGAGATGTTCCTCTCGTTGACAGTGTCATAGACCGCTTTTTTCACGTTGATGATGTCGCGAAAGACTGGGGCTGCGGCCGCGTACACAATTGCGTTTATCACGATGGCTGACGCAAGGCAGGCATAGAAAATCTTATTGTTTCTCCCTTTCACCCATTCAAGCCCTCCGGCAATCAGGATAAAAACGCCCGAGGCCGATGAATAAATGTACCTTGGGCCGTACTGGTAGCCGCCGGCGCTGACGTAGAACGAGTATGAGGCGATGAGGGCGATTGGCGTGATGAATAGCAATAATGCGGTTCCTTTGAGCTTTTCTTTTGCGTATAGCAGGCCGAGGAATATCGCAGGCGAGTATGACAGCCAGCCGGCGAGGGCTTTCAGAATAGAGGTTGCTATCCATAGCATCGACTGGAGCTGCCGCCAGTCCAATCTGAATGATATGGCGTTTTCCGGGTTGTATTTGCTGAACGGGGTTAGAAGAGCGTCTCCCGTCTGCGTTTGGTTGTAAAGTAGGAATATCGCGAGGAATACTGCAAGAGCGCCGGCGAAGAATGCCGCGCTCGCAATCTCCCTTCCGGCTTGAAGGCTGCCGGTTTTAGCCCGCCCCGCCAGGGTTGCAAGATAATGCATTAAAAAGCAGGCGCCGACCGCCACGGCGTCGAGCGGCCGTATGTTGAATGCAATCCCAAGTATTGCGCCAAGGATGGCGTACCTAACCGGTTTTTTGGAATCCAATTCCCCCAGATAGACGTAAGTAAAGAGCGTGATGAAGAAAAGCATTGATGCGTGCGGGAAATAGGAAGCGGTGTTGAATATCACGAGCGGGCTCGTGCCCATGAGGAGGGCGGCCGTAATGCCTGCTGTATGGGAGTACATCCTTCTCCCGATTTTATAGACGAGAGCCAGCGTCATGGCTTCGAAGACAAGGTTTACTGCCGCAGGCCAGCCGGCCAGCAGGCCGAGCGAGAGGAAGAGCGGCCATCCCGGCGGGTACATGCCGTAGTACTTATTGTCGTTCACTACGTTGTCTGAATTGAAGCTGTAGAATTCATTGTCCGGCGGCGAGGGAATGCTCAATTTCCCTTCTGACATAATCTTCGCCGATATAAGGTTGGCCTTCTCGTCGGGCGAGATGGCGTTGTCGGAAAGGATTAGCCTGTTGGTCAATACGGCAAGCAGCGCGCCGGCCGCGAGCGCAAGGACAATTAGCTTTTTATCCCTGATTGCTTGAAGCATTTTTCCCTGTAGAAGTCGCTCTGTATGTTGTAGCAGAAAGCGGGGTCGTCGCTCACGAAGGCCGAGTTGTAGAGGCATTTGTCCCGGTCGTCCGCATTCTCCTGCTTAAGGCAGATTCCATCGTCGTTCTTGACGACCGCAATCTTCCTGTAACAGTCGACGCGCTGGTCATTGTCCATGATGTTCGCGCAATCGCCCGACCTGTTCATGTTGACGGCCGAGTACAGGTAGCAATTGTCCGATGCCGTATTGTTGGAAATGTAGCTCGCGCACGGCGACTTCTCCCCGCCAAAGAAGCTCTTGACCTTGTCCCACTCCTCCCCGGCGCCGTCCTTCAGGTTCTCGGCCTGCGCTGAAGCGACGAGCGCTATGCATGCCGCCTTCTGCTCGTCGCTTTTTATCTCCAGGCACGGGCCGAAGGATTTGGTTTTCGCCCCGACTTCGTACATGCAGCTGTCTATCAGGTATTCCGCTGAAAGTCTCTTGCATATGTCGCTGTTCCTAAGGCCCACCGCGACCTGTTCGTAGCAGTCGTCTATCTTTTCGGTCGTGTTGAGAGTCTTGCAGAGTTCCGGGTTGTTTGATGCCATCGCTTCGCCGGCTACTTTTGTAGTTTCCTTGTCCGGCGCCGAGCCGCAAAGGCAGCCGCATAGTAGCGCTGTCATGGCAATCACCGCAAGAAAGCTGGCATGCCTCATGCAGAATTATTTGACTGCTTGGTATTAAATATCACTCAAGCCTCGCCTGTTTTGCGGTACACTGAAACAAGTTCGGCTATATAATTGTCGTCGTACTGCGAAAGGACTTCCAGCAGGACTATCTGCTTGTTCGGCGTGCAGTACCTCATCTTGGCAACGTACTCCCCATCCCTTACGCCCGTCTTTTCTATTGAAAGCAGTGGGCTTTCGATGAGGATTGCATCGTACTTGAAATCGTAGAGCTTGAATATCACGGTATCCTCATACTCTATCGGATTATGCCCGCAGCCGGCTTTCTGGTTCCTCCGGCCGGGGGGAGTGCCGCCTATCCCGATGATTTCAGCGCCCTGCGTTGTCCTGTTCGTGTACAGCCAGATTACAGTATCCCTCCGCAGCTGCTCCGCGTGCGTCACGACATAGAAGTCGCCTTCAGGAATGCTGCCGTGCCTGGAAAGTACTGATATGCTCGTGTTGGCGTCCACCGTCTCGCGGGAGCGCGAGAGAAGGTCCGAAGAGTAGACGAGCGAGCTGCCGTAATACCCCCTTGCGTTGGCAACATAGACAAGGCCCGCGTAGAGGGCGATGAACACGATTATGCCGTAGGCGAGCTTCAGCCTGCCGGGGTTTTTGTCAAGCGGCCGGAAGGACAGCCATATAATGAGATAGAGCGCTGCCGACGCATAAATGTTCTCGTCGGAGACGTAAAGGCTTGCCGTCAGCATGGCCATGTCTATTGTTAGCCCCCTGTTCAGCACGGCAGTCAGGAATAGTTTTGCGGAAAGCTGTAGCATTGCGAAGGATATGGCTGCCGCCAGCAAGAGTGCCGCATTCTTGCGGCGGTTGTTGCCTGTATGGAAAGCCAGGATGTAGACGAGGAATGCAGCGGGGATGGTCAGCTGGGTGTTGAAGAAGCCGCCGTCCACGATGCTCTTCAGCACTGTGAAGATGCTTATGGAAAACAGCAAAAATCCGCTTACGGAATGCTCTAGCCTGCTTCCCATGCCTGGGAGCAGCCGGCAGAGCAGGTATGCCAAACACATTAGCAATACCGTAAACGGGATGTATGCGTAGAATGGTATGTAAGATGTGAACGCGTACCCGAAGTCGAAATAGTACGACGCTTCAGGGAACAGAATCAGCGGCCAGCCGATTACGGGCTTGAACGAGTGAATGTGGTCGAGGCTGTTTGAGGAGAGGAAGCCGTCCCTCACGGCGTAGTGCCTAAAAAAGCCGTTCAGGCCGCTGCCATAAACTAGAAGCATGAAAGATGCAATGCCTGCCGCATAAAGGATTGCCGAGAGGAGCAGTACGGATTTCGCCTGCCTGCCATAGCCCGCATCATTCTTAGGTTTCGCGAAGTAGAATACGTGGGCCAATAACGCAAAAACCGGGAATACCAGAATCTTCACGTCCGAATACCCTATCGCAAAGACGTCCACGACGAAGCGCGCATAAAGCGGCGCGATAAGAGTGCATACGCCAAGAGCGACAATCAGGGCGAGCGCATAACGCCTTCTGCCATCAACGCCTTCAGCCATCCCTAATATAGATTAAAACTAATCTAAAACGATTCCATGCTCCTCACAAAGGAACAATGGGTCGTCTGCGGGAAGACCATGATGCTCTTCTCGGGCATTATACTGCTCCTCTTCCCCTTGT
>JAQTQS010000068.1 GCA_028712125.1 Candidatus Altarchaeota archaeon | reverse complement strand
GTGGCCTCTCTTGCAGTCAGGATTTTCCGGTTGGACGAGGTGCCGGCCGGTTTCTATCTTGACGAGCTTTTCGAGAGCTATCAGGCGCATTCGATATTGGAAACTGGCCGGGATCTTGCCGGCTCTTTCCCATTCCCGTTGCACTTGGACTTGGGGAACAAGTTTGTAGTACAGCCTATCTACGCTTATTCTACGGTGATATCCTTTTACATCTCCGGGGTTTCAGTGTTCTCAGCAAGACATGTTGCGGCCATATACGGCATGTTGACGGTATTCACGACATTCCTGCTGGCACGGAGGATGTTCAATGAGAAGGTAGGCCTGCTTTCGGCGGGATTGCTTGCTATATCGCCGTGGCATTCATTCTTCAGCAGGGTTTCCTTTGGGTTTATAACGCTCCCGTTTTACTTTACACTGGGTGTATTCCTTATGTACAAGGGCATGGAGGACGACAAGAAGTACCTTGTATATAGCGCCGTGCCGTTCGGCCTTACTTTCTATTCATACGCCACGTCCTGGCTTTTCACGCCGATGTTCCTAATCTTGGCGTTGTTTATATACCGTAAGAAGGCCGCGCCGTTGGGTGAAAGCCTTCTGCAGGCGTTTGTGCTTTTCTTGGTGATTCTCGCGCCTTTTGCGTATATGTTTTTTAGCGATTACGATTATTCCGTCAAAAGGTTTGAGCAGTCGTCCATTTTCAACCCCTCGAACAGGGACATTAACCAGATAAGGATATATTTTGCCAAAGCGGGTCTGCCAGATGCCGTATCTGGGAATCCTGTCTTTCTGTATACCGCAAACTTCGTAAAGAACTATTTCTCGCACGTATCACCAGCATTCCTGTTCACGGAAGGCGGTCAGAACATGAGGCTTTCAGTCATGAAATTCGGGGAGCTTTACTTGTTTCAGCTTCCGTTGATAATCGCAGGATTGTACGTCTGCATAAGGCGGTGGGAACCTTCACATAAAATCCTTGTTATGTGGCTTTTGATATTCTCAATACCGGCTGATCTCACAGGAAATATGAACGCGTACTGGACGCTGCCGCACCCGGGCAGGACGATAAACGTCGTTCCAGTGTTCGAGATGCTGACTGCACTGGGTCTTTTGTATTTCATCAGCCATAAGGCGTTTAATGGCGGGATTAAAGCCGTAATCCTGCTGCTCCTTGCAGTCCTTGCCCTTTTCAATGTGTCGTCTTATTTTGATTATTACTTCAATGAGTATCCCCTGCAAACGGTAAAGCCGGCTTACAATGAATCGGCGTTTGAGACAAACGTCGGTGACGTTCTTTCCTATGTCAACGGCATTAAAGGGGGTTATGACGGGATTGTCCTGACTGGGAGATGCTGCCGTTACCCTAATTATTACATATCCTTCTTCACCGACCACAACATTTCCATGATACACGCCAACCCGTCGGGGTTCAACTCGTATGAGATAGGGAATTTCGCGTATTATGTAGACCCAAAGGAGTACTGCTATATGAACCGCAATAACAGCAATACACTTTACATCATAAAGGAAAACGAAATACCCGAGGGTCAGTTTTCAACGCTCCGCCTGTTCAAAAACCCTGACGGCAGCACGGCGTTCAAGGTCGGGCTCTGCAAGCCGTCGCCTGAAAAACCCATATACAGCTGGCTCGTGTGCGGCCCGTTCCCCAATCCTTTGTTTGTCGATAAGATTATCGACTATTCGGACACGACAATAGACAACGGCCTTGATGTTGATTATATAAACGAGTCTTCTGTAAGCCCGTCGGAGGGGATGGCATGCGGCGTAGATAAGTCTTGGACGAGGTTTGATTCAGGCTCGGAGTTCATTGACATGAACCTTGCGATAAGCCATGATTCAGAGCTGGTGGTGGGGTACGCCAATGCCTACATATACTCGCCGGCCGGGAAGAACGTCACGCTAAGGTACGGCAGCGACGACGGGGTGAAGATATTCCTCAATAACGTCCTGGTCCACGCGAACCACGTGCACAGGCCGACAATCGGAGTAACCGACAAGGTGAACCTGCAGTTGAAACCCGGCTGGAACAGCCTGCTGATAAAGATAGAGAGCATATCGGGTGGATGGGGCTTGTATGCGAACGTTAGGGCAGAGGACGATAGGACAGACGAGCTGGTGTTGGGCACTGAACCGCAACAACAGTAGCATCACATGGCTTTTGGGATATGAGGAGGCCGCCGTGCTTGGGTTAACCTGACTGGGTGCGGGTCTTGCAGCCACTTTCGAACGACTTGCTGCCACCGCCTTCCCCTGAAAAAGGATGTGCTGGCTTGCCCCCTATGCGACCGCCCTCGACTCCCATGCGCGGCCGCCCTCGCAAACCCAGGGAACTTATGTTGTCTAGCACAACACAACCTCCTCGAACAATATAAGGAGCAGGATGAGAATAAATACCTTCCGAATGCGACGCATCAGGGCCTGAAAAATCACGGAAACGAGGGACTTAATCGACAGGCGTCGAAATAAAACCGGTTATTTGTTGTGTGCGTGATGGTGTGCCGCGTGTTTCCTTTTGTTGTGTAAGTGTCGGACGTACTCTATTATCCCCGGCATGAAGGAGATGACTATTATCGCTAATATCGCCAGCGAGAAATTGTCTTTCACTATCGGGAGGTTCCCGAAGAAATAGCCGCCGAATATGAACAGGCCGTTCCACAATAGACCGCCTATTATGTTGTACTCTAGGAACCTGGAATAGCTCATTTTGCCGATTCCTGCGACGAATGGGGCGAAGGTGCGTATCACAGGCATGAATCTGGCGAGGATTATTGTTTTACCTCCGTGCTTCTCGTAGAATTCCTCGGTCTTCCTGAGGTGTTCCTTGTTTATCAGGGGAAGTTTCCTCTTGTGGAATATCTCAGGGCCGACCAGCGTTCCAATCCAGTAGTTCACTGAGTCCCCTATTATCGCCGCAACGGAGAGGATTATGAATAGTATCTTCACGTCCAGCGCGCCGGTGGCCGAGAACGCCCCGGCTGCGAACAGCAGCGAATCGCCGGGGAGAAAGGGCGCTACTATCAGCCCCGTCTCACAGAATATCACGACGAATAGCAGCAGGTACGAGTAAATGCCGTAATCCTGTATTATCGCAGGCAAATACCTGTCGATGTGCAATATGAAATCCACGTAGTCCATTATGAGGGATTAATTTGGAACACACCCATAAAAGCCATTATTCCCAATCAATGATTTTGATGCCGGGCAAGCCATATTCATCAATCTTAGGCCGTTTTCCTGAAATTTTGGCGGATGATTCGTCGCGCGACCTCGGGGTCTTCCGTCTTCCGGCCGTTCTCCGCCGCCGGTTTTATCGCGCTTGCAGTATTGCCGTCTATTCTCATG
This sequence comes from Candidatus Altarchaeota archaeon, assembly GCA_028712125.1. Classification (GTDB taxonomy): domain Archaea; phylum Altiarchaeota; class Altiarchaeia; order IMC4; family SCGC-AAA252-I15; genus VGJA01. The sequence goes on along the minus strand of JAQTQS010000068.1, from coordinate 4,441 downwards.
TATCGGACGGCTGGTTTGGCCGGCTTGAATGCGTTTAGTATCTCATCTGGCGCGGGATGTCCGTCGTTGTCTTTTGCGATGACGTAACCGCCCTCGACTACCGCCGCCAGCATGCCGGTCCTGCGGTAAATCCTTCCTATCGAAACGGTCTTGTCAGACGCAACCGTCATCAGGTCGCCCAGGTCTTCAGGAGTGCTTAATAGCGCCGTCCGGCCGTCATTTGTCGAAAGCTCAAATGTCATGCCGTCCTTCAATTTACGATTCGAGAGCAGTCCTTTCGTCAGAAAAACGTTTGCATAGAGGTTGCACAGCCCTTGCTCCGGGCGCCCGCCCTTAGGCAGGCGGATTATCGCATAATCCCCATTGGCTTCCGCCCCGAAGGCCCTGCGGCAGAGTGCGGCAATCTTAGCGGCGTCTTCAAGTTGTGTTTCCATGCCGGCTGTTGGGCAAATCCGGACTCACCGGCCCTCGATGTAACTCTTGACTTTGCTTCCGGTGCCTTTCGCGTTGAATGCGTTTATGAAGTCTATCGCCGATTTCCTTGTCGCTTCGTCCAGCTTCTTTTTGTATTCGTCGGGCAGGGACGCAAGGTCTGCTTTGAAGGTCTTTATGCTGTTTTTGATGTTCTTGTTTATCAGCTCGTTTTCTGCTATGTTTGGCTTTTTGGCCTTTGTCTTTGCGGCTTCCGGGCTTGAGAGCGTCCATTCTTCCATCCTCTTGCGGAGGTCTAAGGGTATGCTGTCGATTGCGATGTTCTGCCAGTTGGTGCCGACGTTGCCTTTCACTATGCCGCAGTCCAGCAGGAGCGGTATGAAGTCGAGCGGAGTCCCGGTTATCCCGTGCTGCGCGATTCTAACGCCCATCGGGCGTATCGCATCGGCAATCGCCTTGGTTCGCTTGAGGTCTATCCCTACCTTGGCGATGACGTTCCCGTTCTTGTCAAAGACGTTGCCGTGGCTCGTCCCGTTGTTGGTCGCGAGCAGGTCGGGCTGTACGCCATCCGAGCGCAGGGCGGATATGAAAGTTGAGGCCTCTTCAGGCGTCGAAAGCTGCTTTTCGCCGGTTGCGGGGTCGGTCCTACCGACTTCCCCGACCTCGACTTCAAGCGAGTATTTGTTCGGGATGAGTTTGGCAAGCTTTCTAGTGATTTCTATATTGTCCTTCAATTGCTCCTTAACGTCGGTCGCGTTTATGTTGAAGTTGTGGGATGCGTCGATGGCATAGGACGTGAATCCTGCAGCAAGTTCATCCTTAATGAGGTCTTCAGCGCCCTTGTATGACTCGGGCTTGGTGTCCTTTATCGTTATATGGTCGCCGTGGATGGCGTATGGAACGTCAAAACCCACATCCTCTGCGGTTTTTACTATGTTGTCGTAGAAGTCCTTGGCATTCTGGCCGGTGTAGCCGACCTCGGACTTCGCGATTTCGAACAAAATTACAGCGTCAAGCTCCTTTGCAGCCTGCATGATACCACGCGCGCTCCGCTGGACGCGGATGTTCGCGGCCATTACGATGCAGCGCTCTTTTTCCAGTGCCTTGAATATCTGTTTCCCGGAGACAGGCTTCGAATAGTCCATAACTATGTGATTGGAATAGGGGAATAAATACCTTTGACGCCTTATCCCGCGAATTGATGCGGCTTTCGCATCACATTTAGTTTTTTCGTTTATAATCGCGCATCCTCAGTAATAAATCATCCGCTCTATCGGATGGATTGGCAGAGACATGGAACTTAGGGGTTTGTTCTCCAGGAAAGAAGTCGAGTTCATTTTGATTCTGGCGCTAGCTGGCATCCTGTTGTACATATCCGGCCTAGACTACGCACTCGCCGACATGCTGGGGCAAAGAACGCCGACCGGCCTTTCGCTTTTCGTGTCGTCATGGTATTATGTCGCCTTTGAGATTTCTGCTTTCTGTTATCTTTGGGTCAAAAACCGACGCGCTTTTGCATCACTACTGGCATCTAGCATTCTGTTATACGTCATGCAGGTGGCCATTACCGAAATCCATGCGAGGGAACGGCCTGCCGAGGCCATGCAGATAGGCGGACAATTAATGGACCTGATATACCGGACCGGCGCCTCTTCAAGCTTCTTCTCGGGCCATGCGGCGACGGTTGCCGCGGCGTGCACCATGTTCCTGATTATCGGGGCAAGGCCTTTTTTGGTGTTATTCCTGGCGCTGCCGATATTCATATCACGGCTGACTTTGGTCCAGCATTATCCAAGCGACGTGGCGTACGGCATTGTCTTCGGGTACGTCACCGCGAAGATAGTCCATGCGCTTATTTCGGGTATGTATGCAGGCAGGGTATTAACGAAGGTAAAGTAATCCACCGGTTGGGTATTATTAACCGTATTCACATAATTGTTTAGAGTGATGTTCTATGGCAGACGTAAAGTTGAATGACAGGTTGCAGGCTTATGGCAGCGAGGTTGCGAAGATTGTGAGGGCGGTTTCGGACGCTACTGACGAGGTTTTCACCGAGCTCCCCCACAGGCGTTGGAAGGAGGCAACAAAGAACATTTACGGCGAGACTCAGGAGGCGCTCGACGTCTGGACCAACCAGATATTCCTCAAGCGCATGCAGGAAACCGGCTGCGTCAAGGCTTACATCTCCGAGGAGCTCGGGGAGCCGTGGATTAATCCGGATGATACCGGCGGATATACCGTCACGATAGACCCGCTGGACGGCTCCAGCAACATCGAGAGCAACAATTGCTTCGGCACTATCGTAGGCATACACAAGGAAAAGGACCTCTTGGCCGAGGGCCGAAAGCAAGTCCTCGCGTTCTACAATCTTTATGGCCCGATTACGACTCTTGTCACCGCCGACGGGAAGCACGCGTGCGAGTACGTCAAGCACCGCAAGGGTTCCAGCGACTACTGGCTCTGGAAGGAGGGCCTTAAGCTGAGCGACCCGGGCAAGCTGATGGGTCTTGGCGGCTCGCCCAACAAGTGGACGCCCGCGGTCAAGGATTTCGTGGACTATATGACGACCCTGAAGCTGAAGGTGCGTTACGGCGGCGCCTTTGTCGGCGACATCAACCAGATACTCTTCTACGGCGGGTGTTTCATGTACCCCGAGATGACTGACAAGCCGCAGGGCAAGCTCAGGCTTGTTATCGAGTGCAATCCGATGGCTTATATCATTTCCACGGCAGGCGGCTATGCGTCTAACGGCGTTTCGGCCATACTTGACGCCAAGCCGAAGGAGTACGACGAGCGCACGCCGGTATACATCGGCAGCACCAGCGTCGTTCGGAAGTTCGAGGAAATCAGGGCGAAGTACAAGTAAAAATGCACACGAACCGCAGGGCCGCCGCCTTTTTCATCGCAGCATGCCTTTTGCTGTTCCTGGCACTCGAAGCCTGCGCCGCCCCCTGGCCGACGGATTATGCCGGCATGAGGACCAAGGCGATTCATTTCGCAGGCCGTCTCGTGTGCCTGGTCGACAGCGCCAGCGCCTATGTGATACTGATATTCATCGCCATCGGCGGCGTAAAGTACCTCATGGCAGACGACCCGAGCGAGGCGATGATGGCAAGGAAGATGGTTTTTGACGGCGTTGTCGGAGGTTTTCTGGTGCTCCTCTTCGTGGCCGTTGCCGAGGCTGTCGAAGTCCCGATGTACTGCTGACTTATGGCTTTTTTATTGCGGCTACCATTTGTATACCATGGAGTCTTACAAATTTCCATCGTGGCGGGAAGTCGGCTACGCTTATTCACAGGGCTACCAGCTTGCCGAGATGCTGGCACTCTGCACTCTAGGCTTCCTCCTGCCGTTCGCATTCGGCCATCCCCAGCTTCTCATAGGGGCGGCGGTCAACGCGTTTTTGATTCGTTCGGCCGCAAGCCTTCCTTCATACAAGCTCGCGCCTGTCATAATCGCGCCGGCCGTCGTAGCGCTTGCCAGAGGCGTCCTTTTCGGGCCGTTCACGCCTTATCTTGCATTGATGGTTCCTTTCATCTGGGTCGGGAACGCTTTATTGGTCTATGCCTTCAAGGCAAGGATTGCCAACGGCTGGAATTACGCAGCTACGCTGACGGCAAGCTCCCTTGTGAAGGCAGCCTTTCTTTACCTGGCCGCGTTCGTCTTGTATTCGGCAGGCCTGATACCGGCCGCAATTCTCGGCGCTATGGGAGTCATGCAGCTTTCGACCGCGCTGATTGGCGGAGCGATTGCGTACCCGTTTGTTAGAAGATAGTTCGGATATTCCGGCTTATCTGCACTGCTTGATTATGCACCTGTTCGTGTAGGTCGTGTGCAGCAGCTTGTGCGCCCGCTCGCCGCCGTACTCGCCCAGGTATTCCTCGTATATTCTTATCACGTCGGGATTCTTGTGGGACTTTCTCAGCTTCTTGCCCAAGTCTTCCTTGACGAGGGCCTGCGCGCGCTTTTCCAGAATCTCCTTGCGGTAGGGTATTGGCTGGCCGCCGCC
>JAQTQS010000067.1 GCA_028712125.1 Candidatus Altarchaeota archaeon | reverse complement strand
GGACGAAAAGATACTATGCGTCCCAATCAACGACCCGTTATGGAACCACATCCACAAACTCGCGGGAGTGCCGCCCCACCTGCTGAAGGAAATAGAACACTTCTTTGCCATATACAAGGACCTTGAAGAAAAGAAAACAAGCGTGGAAGGATGGCGGGAACGCGAAGCCGCCCTAAAAACCATAGAAGACGCAAAAAAACGGCACCTAATGCAAAAAGTGAAACCGGCCGCAAAACACTAAAAACAAATTCTAATAAGACACGGCAGAAAAACCCTTAGACAAACATGGCACAAACGACAGCAGTCGGAATAATCAAAAAACTAAAAGAAAAATCCAACCCGCGGGCAGTCGAAGGCATGACCCGCTACGGCATCAACCCGAAAAACACGCTAGGAGTGCAGATACCAATCCTTCGGCAGACGGCGCGCGAGGCCGGAAAAAACCACATGCTTGCGCAACAACTCTGGAACACCGGCATACACGAAGCGCGCATACTGGCAGGGATGGTGGACGAGCCTGAGAAGGTGACGGAACGCCAGATGGAACGTTGGGTAATTGAAATAGACTCTTGGGACATATGCGACCAGCTCTGCAGCAACCTTCTCGATAAAACCAAATACGCGCGGAAAAAAGCAATAGAATGGAGCAGCCGCAAGGAAGAGTTCGTGAAAAGAGCCGGCTTCACAATGATGGCATGCCTGTCAGTCCACGACAAAAAGAGGATAGACGACGAATTCGAACCATTCCTCAACGCGATAAAAAAAGAGGCAGACGACGAACGCAACTACGTCAAAAAAGCGGTCAACTGGGCGTTAAGGCAGATAGGCAAGCGAAACAAAAAACTGAACAAAAAGGCCATACAGACGGCCATGAAGATTCAAAAACTGCCTTCAAAAAGCGCAAGGTGGATAGCGGCAGATGCCATCAGAGAGCTGAAAAACGAGAAAGTCCGTAAAAGGATAGGCTAAACAGCAGGCAGAATACAAAAAACGCCGCCTGCAGACGGCGTACGCAATCAACGACCAGACAAGCAGACGGTATACCGGCTTCCGGGTTCACGCCAGTCAGGACGTGCAACAGAATAAAAAAAGGGTAATCACCACGGTTTTATCCGCTCTCTCCAATCACGCGCTTTTGAACCGTGCACTCTTTCAAGACCCTCCAACGCATGATCAGGCGCGTATTTTTTTATCTCATCGACATCCGGCTTCCCAATCCCGAAACCGTTTTTTTCGATTACCCTTACCGTGCACTCATCAGGCCTGACAAATTGCTGCACCCCGGTCAAGCCCTCCCTTTTGTCGAGAATCCTTCTCCACAAGCCAAGCAGGACATTAGCCTCTCCCATCCGTTTTCCCTCGCGCCGGACGTAACCCCATACCTGCCTGGCCTCGGATTCCGGAAGCAGGATAGTCAACTGCCTCCCGCTGTCATCCGTTCTATTATCGCTGGTTACATAAGGACCGTTGTAACTTATCGCATACAGCGGCTCATCCCTGCCGTTCACAAGCACCTCACTTGCGGATACGGCCTCAATCTTATGGGACGTCTCTTTTTTGTCTCAATCCTCCGTGCCAGCGCATTCCGTATTCTCCTGCCAATAGGCACTTCATGTGAACGTTTGGGGACATCGAGCTCCTCACGGACTATCTTCGCAACACGATGGAACTCTATAAGCTCATGCGCCCCGGCCGTAAAAGAGGGGGAAACCCCATATTTTCCAATGTAATCCACTCTAGGACACCCGCCGGCTGAACTCACACGCCCTATTAAGGCAGCAGCAGGAATGCCCGGATTTTGTATCAAAAGCGGTTCGCCGTCTCTCGTCTGAGGAGAACCACTAAGGGAACCGCTATTCGCGCGATTAAGCATTCCCGCAAATGCGACATAATTGTACCCGTAATGTAAATCGTCAGGTCCGAATGCATGTCCTTTGTTAATCGCATCGGCCTTATCTGCCAGTATGTCTATCAACCCCCACAAACCCGCCTTTTTTTCTAGAAATCCGGCGACGCCATCCATCGTATTCGGAAAAGGCACCGCCCCCACGGCGTCCGTTTTAACAGCCAGCCCGAACACAACGCCGGCCGCACGCAGGCTCGCAGTATTCATGCCGTCTATCCTAGCCTTAAACCTCGCATGCGAAGAGGAGGCCGCAAAAACCTTGCCCTCAGGAAGAGCCATACTAACATCCATCAGCCTATGGCCAGCCCCCACGCGATAGCTTACGCCGCTTAACTCGACCCCGAGGATATTCTTCAACTCATAAACGCCTTCCGCCGCAGTAGAAAGCTTCGCCATCTCCCCCTTCTGCCCGCCGCCGACAGCATGCGGGGAATCAAGGCGCAACAACACGTGAATGTCACTCAGAAACTGCTGGGCAAGCGCGGACTCAACAACCCTGCCAGGCCCGCGCATCGATTCTAAACTTCTATTCAACCCGTGCTTCAGGGTGCTTCTCTCGCTGGCGACAGCATCATTCGGAGTATACTTGGTACCGCCTAAAGACCGCTCTAGCGCGGCACGCAAACCCTCGGCCTGAAGCGAACGGTCCCTGAATATCTGCTCCACGGCTGAATGAAAGAGCCTGTCAGGCTGCCCCATCCCCCCGCCAGCCAATGTTGACATAGTACTTAATGATAAACAACTCCAACTTATAAAACCAGCAATACAACGGGGAAAAAGAGGGACGGAACGGCTTGGCAGAGTCTCAGGATTCCGGCGCGCACCCTTTCTTTTAGAAAAACAAAGCGTGCACGGAAAGAAAATTAAAAAAAACTTCATAAGAACACGAACAACCAGCAGTAATCTAAAAGTGAAAAGGAGTGGTCAACAGCTCAACAGGATTCCCACTCGTTGAGCAGTACCGCCTGAATCGATGGAGTTCTTAACTTCCGAGTTCGAGATGGGTTCGGGTGTTGCCACTCCTCTATGGCCGTTGACCGAACTAAATATAAGTAGAAGACGTATAAAAACCAATATGACCCATATTAACCAAGGAGAAATGCAAAACGAAGGCCGTATAATACAACCTGGCGGGGGGAAACTGGTGGTACCGCTCAACGCGCTCCTTGGAGGAATTGAAGCGTCCCGTCTAAAGCAGGCGGCCGCAAGCGTGCCTGAATACATCCGAGAGCGCAACTTGCAGGCGGATAAGGAGGCGAGAAGCCTGTATGAAAGCCCTGTTAAATTGAAAGGCAAAAGGCCCGCGACAGCGCACCGAAACCACGGCGTTGAAGAAAGGCTGCACGGAATCCTGGAGCGGATGGACCGCATTGTAACCACGGACTTCAGGGATTTGAGGAGGGGTGTCGACTACGACAGGACCGGCAGCATAGGAGTCCAGGCGCTGGACAGGAAAGGCTTCTTTCGGAACGTCACATTCGACCTGGAAACGCCTGAGACTATAGACAATCAGATTATATACGCAGTACGCCTGAAAGGCGTCACATTCAACCGCAACGAGCTGCACCGGGAATTCGACCTCCTGGAAGCCCAGAGGATGGGCGGGATGCAAGTCCCGGCCGGAGCCGTACGCCTCGACAGGTACATAGACAAGGAGGGAATCGTAGTCGCAACCCCCCACGTGAACGAGCCCCTCGGCGCTGAATTCCTGGATGAGACGACAGGCGAAGCCAGAGGGGCCAAACTATGCCAAAGGAAAGACGAAAGGGTGGACTACCCACTATGTTGGTATGAATACGACAGCCAGACAAGGCCGCCAAACGGCCTGCTTCTGGGGGCGATGGCAGTCGGACTTACGAGCAGAAAGCGCATCAGCATTGGGACGACCATCGGCGAGCTTGCGGAAAGGCCTAAGAAGCCTTCGCCAAGAACCGGAAGGGATGACGCATGGAGGGGGGATGTCGAATCCGTATTCCAAACCTACGTAGACCGGATTAGCAGGCTTCATGGAGGCGGGAAAGGACTGTACCACGAGAGCCCGCATCCCGGACAATTCCACTTTGCAGACGGCAGGAGGAACGAGATAATAATGTCCGACCTGCGGAACATAGAGCCGTTGGAAGAAATGACCTACCCGCAGAAGATAGGGTGCATGGCATTAGACCTGAAATCCGTCATCATATACGCGCTAAGATACGACAGCTTCCCGGTCTTCGGACGCGAAGGGATGAGCTTCCTGGACATGACGCTGAAATACTTCAATAAAGCGGATGGCGACACACTAGGAGAACTCAGGCGCATGGCCCCCTCATCCGGCGGCAGGATATTCGAAGGAGTCTTCAATTTATCATGGGAAAACAAAAAACCCGTGACATTCTACAAGTCCAACCCGCTAATCAAAGCCCTCATGCAGGAATACCCAGACACTTGAAAAAAATGCTGCCAAAAAAACACCCTAGGAAAAAATCCCTGGAAATAAGGCACAAACTCGTGAAAGGACTGAAGGAAGGCCTCGTAACACAGGCCGGCCTCATAGCCCACGGCCGGGGAGAGGCGTTCGACTACCTACTGGGGGAGATGACGAAACCTGATGCGAAGAAAGCCGAAGAGGCTGCCGTTGCCTTAATGCTGCTGGCGGAAAAACCGGTGATTTCAGTCAACGGCAACGCAGCCGCGTTATGCGCAAAGGATTTGGTAAAACTGGCCCTCCTGACGGATTCTTCGCTGGAGGTCAACCTATTTTACAGAAGCAAGGAGCGGGAGGGGAAAATAGCGAAAGAGCTTAAAAAAGCGGGTGCAACACGAGTCTACGGGGCAGCCGGAAAGCCGAAAAGGCTCCAAGGCATATCATCCGCACGGCGCATGATAGACCGGCCGCTATGGGAAAGCGACGCCGTTCTCGTCCCGCTGGAAGACGGAGACCGCACTGAAGCGCTCGTTGCGGCAGGCAAGAAAGTCATCGCCATCGACCTGAACCCCTTATCAAGAACCGCAAGGAAAGCAACGATAACAATAGTGGACAACATCACAAGAGCCATCGCTAACATGAACCTAATTGCGAAAAAGCTTAGCAAGCTGGAAAAAAACAGGCTTAAAACCATCGCAGATAGTTTCAACAACAAAACCAACCTTAAGAGCGCGGAACGATTAATCCGAAAAGGCCTTTAAAGCCTCCTCCTCCATGTAATGCAGCTTACCCGGGACGATAAGTACATGCGGAGGTCTGCCGAAATCAGCTTCCAGAAGCTTTATAACAGGCCCGTATTTTATCGTCGAATCCCCGCCAAGCCTTGCAACCCCCACACAGGGGGTTGATCCGGAAAAACGACCTTCCCTCTTCTCCGATTCCATCCTCAAAAGAAGCCCGATTGCCTCGTTAACGGTCATATACCTGCCTTCCGCAGCCTTGACGTCCAGCAGGCATAACGTATGCAATCCCCTCTCCCGGTTCTCCCCGAGCGCGTCATAGGGACTGGTCGGGAAGTAACTACCTTCAGGATAGGCTATCGTCGTGGTCCTGCCGAATTTGTAAATCTGCAGGCCGGTCTCGGCAACGGCGGAATAGACCGACGACGCGTGTATCACAATAGTCCTTATGCCCTTCTTCCTGGCCCTAAGCAACAAATCAACGTGTGTGGTCGCAACCATCGGATCCCCTAAAACCAACAGTGACACCGTCCCCTGCAACGCATTCTTCAGCACGTTCTCTTCAGGATGCTCTTCAACATCGCCGCGCGAAAGCGCCTTTATTTTCCTGCCGCAGAGCGCCTCAAGCCTGCCCAAATCCCCGTTGAAAAAACCGGTATAAGACTCGAAATAAACCCGTTCGGACCCTTTCAACGCCTCCAAACCGCGCAGTGAAATGTCCTTCTCGTCAGACAAGCCAAGGCCTATCAGATAGAGCACGCCCTCACCTCCCTTATGAACCGGCGCACCTTCATCGGGTCCTTAACGCCGGGCGACGACTCAAGCCCCGAAGAAGCATCAGCACAGAACGGCCTGGCCGTCCTGACAGCATCGCCGACGTTCTCAGGCGTCAATCCTCCTGAAAGGAAAACAGGCTTCCCGACATCGCTGCCAAGACGCTGTGCAAAACTCCAGTCATGGGTGATGCCAGTGCCGCCGGCAAGCTCAGTCTGCGTGTCCAAAAGCAGGTAGTCGGCAACATTATCATAAGTTTTAGCCTTATTGCAAACTTCTTCATAGGTTGCAGTCCCCGGAACATGGATTGTCTTGATTAATGACGTCTTCAAGGATATGTCCCTAACATCCTTCAAGAGCTCCGGCGGCTCATCCCCATGGAACTGGATGCCAAAAGGACGAAGCTTGAGGACACGCTCAACCTCCTGCACAGAAGAAGGCATCAGGACGAAAATCGCCTTCATCCTGTCAATCTCAGAGGCCAGACTTGCAGCCTGATTTAACGTAATCTTGCGCGGCGTTTCAACCGGGACATCCACCACAAACCCCAGGTAATCAGCACCCAATTCGGCAGCCATCAACGCATCCTCAAGCCGTGTCAGACCGCACACCTTTACCTTGGCCATGGTGTTATTGTAGAATAAGGTAGAACGCATAAATAAACCGGAGGTCGGTGTAAAGTCGAGGGGTGCATAAAAAAAGAAAAAAAAGAAAAATCCCCCCGTTAGGGGGGATTAGGTTGTCGGAACGCTTAGTGGACGTTCGCCTGCAGCCACGCTATTAAGGCGTTTCCGCCTGCAACGGTGTCTGCTGCGTCGTAACCTGCAACAATGACCTTGCTACCGTCCTTCTTGACGATGTAGCGGTCTGATGCTGCTGCTAACTCGGCTGCAGTCACAGTGCTCATGGTGTTGACTGCCGGACCTCCAACAACGATTAGGTTCTTGGAAAGGTCTGCGCCAACTTCTGGCACGACAAGCCCGCCCGATACTGCGTTGATTGTAGTCTCGGTTACGGTCTTGCTTGTTGCTGTTGCTGTCACGGAGAACTCCTTAACGGTGTACGTGCAGCAGCCGACCGTCTGCTCTTTGCCTTCATCATCCTTTGTGATGACTGCTTCAAGCATGGTCTCCTGCTCGCTTGTACCGACGAATGCGGTGCCGAACACTTCATCCTTCGGGTGGCAGTTGGTCACAGCCTCGACCTTCCGGTTGGAACCGTAGTCGACTGTAGACCGGTCGCCTCCTTCTGGGAGTATGAGCACGGTGTCGTCTTCATCGTCGAGGGTTGCACTGATGAGGCTCTCGTTCACGATACCGCCGTCAATGTTGGATATTACCGTGGCCTTGACGCTCATATCGTAGTACTGTGTGCCGCTCTCCTCGGAGTCGTAGGAGCGGTCGTAGAAGTCTATTACTTCTACTTCGCCAACCTCGTTCTCCTTGATGATGAGCACATCGTCCTCATTGTCGTCGAAGTTTCCGTTTACAGAGCCTTCACCTGATGCTGTTACCTCGTCGATAGCCCATAGGAAGAGCTTGTTGCCGTCTTCATCAAACTTGCTGAAGTCGCCAATCTGCACGTCCCAAACGCCGATGTAACCTCCGGTTGCTGGGGATCCGCCTACTTCTGGCTCGATGATACCGCCATCGCCTATCGGTAGGAAGTATATCTCTCCCCCGTTGTAGACCATGTCTACACCGTCGAGTTCACCGTAGAACACATCTGTGTCCGTGCAGCTTTCCTCTGGTTCAAAGGTCACTTCTTCGTCGTTTTCGGCTGCTTCGTCGAAAGAGTACGTTAACAGGTGCACGTCTGGCATGTCGTAGTACGGGTCAAGCACTAGCTTCTTCTTACCGCCGTTGAGGAGGTCCTTCACGTATATCTCTAACGTGTCGCAATCATCTTCGTGGGTCTTGACTTCTGCGCTGTCGTACTCGTAGACTCTTCCGTCAACGATGAATGTCTCGCCTTCGGAGTAGGGTCCTTGGTGTAGTCCGACATCGTCGTACCGCTGCCCGTCGTCGCCGGTGAAGCTCAAGTACAGCTTGTAGTTGCTGTCCTTGGTAAGCTGTATGTTTCCTTCGCCTGCGCCTGAGCACGGACTGACCTGGAAGTCATTCGTCCTATAACCGTTGAACGTCAAAACAAACGTCGACGGGAACGGGAGCGACTCACCCTCAGCCAGCTCAACACTATGCC
>JAQTQS010000066.1 GCA_028712125.1 Candidatus Altarchaeota archaeon | reverse complement strand
GGGAATAAGGGTTACTCGCAGATGTTCAGCGAGTTTGCAAGTGATAGGACTTGGATGGATGATGTCTTTGACCCGAGCAGTCTGGACCGTGTCAGGGATGGCATCGCCAATGCACTGGGTTTAAGCGTTGGTGAGCTCCAGAACGAGCGTACGCTGAAGCGCAGGCTCAGGGGGCGGGGTCTTTCAACTGATGACCTCGGGCAGATGCTCGTTGAAGGGCTTAGCGACGTAGGCGGCAAGGGTTTCGCCCCGGCTGCCGGCGCAGTCACTTATGACGATTCCATGGAGCGTTTCGGGCGCGGCGTCGCCAAAAGGATTTCAGACACTGCAACCCAGGAGGCCGCAGGCAATATCAAAATCGGGAGCTGGAACAGCGATATCGGAGAGCAGGATGCGGCGCTGCTTGCCAGATTGAAGTCATTGTCAGATAGCACAAACACAAGATACGTGGTCAACGGCACAAAGCGGGCCCGCATGGAGGCTGACGTGAACGCGGCTCACGGCAGGATAGCCGGAAGTCAGATAGAGGCCACGTACAACCAGCGCTTGGAGATATACAAGAGGATACATAATAACGCGGACTTAATCTGATATCGGCTTAGAGGAGTGCAAGAATGGAACGTGAGGAGGAGAAGGCAACACTGGTAAACGAGCTTGCGGCACTGCTTGCAGAGGAGGCTCTGGCTGGCGGGGAAAATCCTAAGAGGGAGATTGAGAAGTTGGTTTCGGAGAGCGTGTATGGCCCGGGCGCGGCGAGCAAGCGTGTTAATGTCAGGTGGGGCGGCCTGTTCGCCCGTGGCGAATGCCCGTCCTGCAGCAACAAGATTGAGAGGAGGGGGGAAGAGTACGTCTGCGAATCCTGCGGTATTAAGATACCGGCGGATGTTTTTGATAGGGCAAGGGAGCAGCATGTCAGGGAGGCGGATAGGCGCGAACGCGAGTTGCATATTCAGGAGCGCATGAAGGCATTGGGTTTGACTGAGGATGAAGTACGGGACGTGTACGACCGTGCAATGGACCTTTCGGATGCCACCGGCGGCACCAAAGGGGAGGCGTGAATGAGTCGCAAGTTAATAATAGCTCTGGCGGTGCTGGCGGTTGCTGCGACTAGCGCCAGCGCAGGCTGGCTTGAGACGTTAATCAATGGCTTCATGAACGTGGCTATACCGTGGGTCATAAACCTGCTGCTACGGCCCTTGATGATGTTGTGCCTGTGGATGATTAAGGGCATTTTATACTTCAACCCGACGACGTTCTGCTATACACCGGTGGGCTGCAATATGACGCCGGGTGTTGACGCCCTGCGGCCTTACATAATCGACATACTCATACCGGTTTACGTCGTGGCCCTTATGTTCAATGCGTTGTTCTTTATCGTCCGGAGCAGTTCGCCGGCTGGCCGCGCCCGGTCGAGGCGGATGTTCTTCAGGCTGATTTTGGGCATGGTGTTCGTGATATATGCTCCGTTGATTTACCAGGGGATGCTTGACCTATCGGAGGGGATAACTAGTTACTATTTGCAGAAAGTTGACGTCAATAAAATCATGGCGCTTGCCGGCTTCGGAAAGGCGGCTTCAATGTGCTTTGTGCAGTGCTGCATGTTTGTTGTGGCGCTAATAACGATAATTATAATGCTTTTCAGGTGGTTTATGGTTTACATATACGCCGTTTTCTTCCCTTTGATCATGTTCCTGCATTTCTTTGAGATTACAAAGCCGTACGGCACGAAGTATTTGAAGGAGGCGATTAAGTGGATTTTCGTCCCATGCCTGCAGGCCCTGATATTCTATGTGATGGTACAGGGGCCTCTGGCCACTATGGGCAGCATAGACCCGGTCGGGATTCCGGCGGAATTACGGGCTTTATTCCCGCAGATGGTGTCAATCTTTGTAGTGTTGGCGGGCATGGTCACGATGTGTTTCGCCCCAATGATGATGACCCAGATAATGAATTTCGTTGGGACCGCAGTCTATTCCTTCGGACTTGCGACAGACAACCTGCCGTTGATGAGCATCGGGGGCGTAATTTCCGGCCAGGGTTCAGGAGGGTTCACCAACGCGCACGGCCATTTCTCCCGAACGAGAGCTTACGAAAGCTTCAAGGCGAACATGGCAGGCTCAGCTGTTGATTTAAAGGCGGGCCAGTACATGCGACTTTTGGGCGGTGCGCGCGGGGCGGTGGAAGGCCATGGCGGCGGTGCATCAGGAGGAAGTTATGGCGGTTCTCAGGAGGCCGACGCGGGAACGGCCTTCAGCAGGAACATGCCGGGGGCGACGTCAAGCATCGGCAGAGAGCTTGAGAGGGTAAGGAGGGGCGCAGGCGGTGAAAGCGGCGCATCGGGCCGTGGAGGCGCGTCTTACGGTACGTCGGATGATGAGGGTGAAAGCGGCAAGGGCCATAAGACGGTCATTGAGCGGAGCACTGAAGAGGCTGAGATGTCAGACAAGACTGGCGGTGCTAAAGGAGCGTCTAAGAGAGCAGCCGGCCCCAGTGGGGGTAAAAGAGCGGGCGGGGGCAAGGTTCCTGCAGTAGAGGAATCTGATGCCGCAGCGGAGGGAGTGGAATCCCCCGTTACTTCAGATGCTGCTGCAATCAGGCGCGGCATTGAGGAAGCGCGCGGGGAATCAAGCACCGGCTACGGGGACCTCTCAGACCTTAAAAAGGCTCGTGAGGATGCCGCCGGCGAGGAGGGTTTGATGGACCTTTTAGCAAAGAGGGGTGAAACTCCGCTACAGTCCTTTACATTCGCCTCTCCTGAGAAACAGGCTGCGAGCATCGGCCGGATGGAAGGGTCGATTGGAACGCTGGCTTCAGGGAACGCCCCGGAGGAGGTATTAAGCCCTGCCGGCATTGTTCTTGAGGACATGCGGGAGATACATAGGATGACGAATATCCTCCAGAAGCAAAATGAGATTCGCAGCGGCGATACGACGATAAGGGAGGACATCAGCGCACGCGCGGGCATGATGGAAGAACATGCAAAGGATGCGAACAAGGCCATAGAGGCTTTCAAGAACGGCGAGTTCGCACAAACACAGGCAATGCAGGCCGAACTCGCCTTTTTACAGAATATGCTGAAAGCCCGTATTGAGGCGGGGAAGAAGGAAAGGCCGAAGAAGAAGGCGTAGAGGAGGTTTGACATGACGATGGGAGCGCCCGCGCAGGGCAACGACACGACGGACGTGCAGCCGGGAAGGACGGACGTAAAGAACTTATGGTCTCTCATGAGCGACAAGGCCAGGCGTTCGGCGCTTTTCCAGTATGACCAGATAAAGCTTCGTTTCCAGTACGCCATAGTACGGGACGCCCTGCCGAAGAAGTCGTGGTGGAAGCGCAAGAGCATAAAGAGGGACATAGAACGCCTGTTCGACGACGTCGACGAGGAGATATACTTCGAGGAGAAGCTGTCTAAGGAAGTCAAAGGGGTAGAGGCCGAGAAGAAGAAGGAGCTGGCCCGGTTGCAGAAATCCAGGGAGAATTTAGAGGAAGTACTTGTAGGCTATGATAATTTCACAGTCCAGGAGGAGAGGAAGATAAAGGCCATGACAGACGCCGCCATGAAGAGGCTGGTTACGAGGGAGATGGAAGCCGGCAGGATATGAACAATACAGGAAAAGCCTAAAATACTCGATAATACAAATAGATAATCCGAAAATGCCATACGCAATACCCGCCAACATTAAATACGAGGAAAAGCTGCTTGGTTCATTTACAGTCAAGCAGACGTTGTACATCGCAATCGGGGGGGCCGCATGCGCTTACATATACCTTTACTCCGGCTGGGAGAAGGCCGTGCAGGTTCCGGCAATAGTGCTGCTGGGGCTTATAACTGCTGGATTTGCCATGTTCGACCTCGACAAGTGGCTGACCAATTATGTTTCCTTCATGCAGACTGAGAAAAGGAGTTCCTGGATTTCCCCTGCGGCCCGCCAATTGATGAACATCAAGTCAATCAGGGCGGATTCGGCTTATCTTAAGGACGGGAGGATACTGGCGCTCTTGAAGGTCACCCCAATAAACTTTGGTACGTTGAGCGAGGAGGACAAGGACACGGTGATATACGGATTCCTCGAGTTCCTGAACTCCATCAACTTCCCGATACAGATTGTCATGCGCAGCGTCAACCTGGAGCTGGAGGATTATCTGCGGTCTCTCAAGCGCAGGATACTCCAGCGGGACGACAAAATCGCCCTCGCCTATTACGAACACTTCTCGGACTACATGCGCAGCTACATAAAGGTCAGCAGGATTAACGACCGCCACTTCTACATCGTTCTCCAAGCAGAGAAGAAGGGGAATGAGAAGACTATGCTCGAAAACCTTGAGACGAGATGCGAGACCATAAGAAGCACGCTCGCCCTGTCGGGAATCGTGTCCGAGAGGCTGACCACCAACCAGCTCGTAAACTTCTACTCGTCCTACTTCACCGAGACATTCGAGATTTTCGACACTTTCATTAGTCCGGTAACGCTATACAGGAAGATGTGGCAGGAGAGGCCGAAGCACTCCTTGATGCAGGAGGCCGCATCCGCGGCACCGGCGCATAAGGCAGAGGCCAAGCAACCGGCCGAACCCGGGGGGCTGAAGTAGGATGGCAAAGGACAGCGGAGAGAAAAAGGACCAGAAGTCGTATCTGGACTATGAGGACCACCTTATAGAGTATTTGACGTCACCTTCGACCATTATACAGAAGCCGACAGAGATAGAGATTGAGAAGCACCATCAGGTGATTGCCGCCATTAACTACCCGCGCGTTGTGGACCCGGGCTGGCTCACGCGGCTAATCGAGATGAACCTGGACTTCGACCTGTCGATGCACATATCGCCTTATTCCGTCGGCACGACGGTTGCGATGCTCGAAAACGAGCTTAAGAAGCAGAAGACCGACATATACGCGCTCGAAACCGAGGGGAAGATTGTTCCGCAGGCGCTGATACAACAGCACGAGGACACAACATCGCTCCTCCAGCTCATCCAGGAAGGTTCTGAGAAGATGTTCGACATCAGCCTTTACATCGACGCCAAGGGCTTCAGCGACGAGGACGTGGAGAAGACGAGCAAAATAATACGCAACACCATGAACTCGCTGATGATAATACCTAAGATACCCTCCTACCAGATGCTGCCGGCCCTCAAGTCCGTGCTCCCGGTGGCGGACGACCAGCTCAAGGTATTGAGGAACATAACATCATCGGCGGCGGCGGCATGCTTCCCATTCGCCATCACCTCGTTCGAAACCCATGCTACGGGAATTCTAATAGGATTTAACGCAGTCAACAGCATCCCCATCATCATCGACCCGTTCGAACTCAGCAATCCGAACATACTCGTGCTGGGAACGTCGGGCGGCGGGAAGAGCTACTCAATCAAGCTGATACTCATGCGCGAGTTCATGGAAGGTGTCGACATCAACGTCATAGACCCCCAGGGGGAGTATACCGACCTCGTAAAGACCTTCAACGGCCAGATTATTAAAATCGCCCCAGGCTCTGACTCGGTCATCAATCCCTTTGACCTTATGGACCAGACGCTGGACGAGAAGAAGCTGTCTCTCCTGGCGTTCTTCAGGGTCATGTTAGGGGAGCTCACTGAGCCGGAGCGAGCTATACTAGACGATACGATAGACCGGACATATGAGGAGAAGGGGATTACCAAAGACCCGAAGTCATGGTCTAAGGAGCCGCCAGTGCTTGAAGATTTATATAACGAAGTCATGCCCCTCACACGCTCGACAAAGGAAATCATATACAGGCCGGCGATGGCAATCGTCAACACGCTAAAGAGCTACGTGTTCGGGCCGATGCGTTTCATGAACCAGCAGACGAAGATGAACTTAGGCAATCGGATGATTTCATTCGACATACGCGACGCCCCGGACGTCGGCAAGGGGACGCTTATGTTCCTCATACTTGAGTACGTTTACACCCAGATGAAGAAGTCGAAGACAAGGAAGATGCTCGTAGTTGACGAGGCGTGGACCATCCTCTCTTCGGGAGAGCAGTCTGAGTACATACTGCGGCTCATCAAGACGTGCCGTAAATTCAACCTGAGCCTTGTCATGATAACGCAGGACGTGGAGGATGTCCTGTCGTCGCGCGCAGGCCGTGCCGTGCTGACTAACACTGCCACCAAGATGCTTATAAAGCAGGATACCGCGATACTGGACGAGATTGTAAAGCAGTTCAACCTTAACGATGCTGAGAAGCGCTTCATGAAGATATCGACGGCGGGCAGGGCCCTGCTCATAGCAGAAACCGCCCGGATTCCGATATACATCCAGGCTTCCCCGGAGGAGCACAGGATAATAACGACAAGGCCGGACGAGATGCTGAACATCGTGAACGCGGACATCAAGAAGCCGGCCGGCAAGGACACATACCGCGAGTTCAACATCAATTTGCCGCTCCATCGCAAGATAGACCTGACCGACGACCAGCTCAAGCAGCTTGAGGTCAGGGAGTTCATGGAATTGCGCATCAAGACGCTTAGCGGGGAAAGCGACCTGTTCCTTTTTAAGAACGATAGCGAGGATACTGCCGAGCATTTCGTATTACAACACCTCATCCTCGAAGAGATACGGAAGTATACAAACAAGGGGCTGATACACCATACCCGGCTCCCTGATGTCACATTCGAAGCACCGAACGGGAAGATGATTGCAATCGAGGTCGAGACCGACGTCGGACTGAAGCGAAGCCTTGAGAACATGGAACAGAAGCTGAACGTGATGAAGAAGTATGACGACTATTTCTTCGTCGTCGAAAACTCCAGCATCGTACAAGACTACAAGGAAAAGTTCGGAACCATGATAGGCCGAACCGACGTACCGGCCAAGATTGCGTCATATTTCACATAGATATGGACTGGAGGAAAAACACGCTCCTGGCGGCCGTATCTCTTGCGGCTTTCCTGCTTGTTGCACCGCAGTTTGCGCTTGCCACCGGCCCGTTCGTTTCGACTATGGTTGATCTTGAGGATCTCTTACTGAGGATTGGTACGGTCCTTGGAGCCCTGATGATAGCCGTTGAGGCCGTCGCATGGATTGCGGCACAGAACCCGCAGGAGCGCGAGAATGCAAAGCGGGGGGTGGTATACATCATTGTAGGGCTCATACTGCTGAAGAGCGCGCATAACCTCGTAAACTTCCTTTTGGTCACGATTTAAAGCATGTAATGAAAATGATTACTGTGGAAGACGCAAAACGCCTGTTTTTTATAGGGATATCGCTGGTTGCCTTCGCCGGGTGTGCGGTTGCGATGACGGCGATGACGTCCGTGGTGACGCAGCTGCAGGAGGTCAACACCGGCCTTCGAACGGTCGCCTCCGCGTTGGGTGTTCTGGTCATATCATATGCAGGCATCCGCTGGATAATGGCCGACAGCCCTCAGGAGCGCGACGACGCGAAGAAGACCATTATTTACGTTATCATCGGCCTGCTGGTCGTTGCTGCCTCAAACGACCTGGTTGCGGCGCTGTATTCGCCTGCGACATAGCGCCTGGTTTGGGGGACATTTAAAGGCGCGTATTGAGATTAATTAACGTGGATAGAACGTCTTTTTTTATGCTGGGTGTATTATTTTTGTCCTTAGTATCGCTTGTTTATGGCGCTGGCCCTCTGCCTCCAGAGCTTTCCGAGATAGATAACCTAAAGAATGGTATTGCCACAATAGCTTCGGCGCTGGGGGCTTTGATGCTGGCCTACGCCGGATTGCGCTGGCTCATGTCAGACGGCCCGCAGGAGCGCGACGACGCGAGGAAGACCATTATTTATATTATCATCGGGTTGGTGGTTGTCAGCGCCACTGCCGACATCGTGCAGGCCTTGTACTGTTCGACGTTGAACACCACGACTTATGGGGCCGGAATCTGCTGAGGCCTTAACGCGGCCTGATTTCCTTCATTCCGTTCATCAGCGGCTGGAGGGCGCATGGCACTTCCAGTGCTTCAATACCCTGGTAGTTTTCAAGGATTAGCCTGAGCATCCTCGCCGTTGCGATTGCGGTGCTGTTGAGCGTGTGGACGTATTCCTTTTTGCCCTTTGACGAGTACTTTATGTTAAGCCTGGCGGACTGGTAGGTCGTACAGTTGGAGCAGGACATCAGTTCTATGTATTTCCCCTCCCGCGGGCTCCAGCCCTCTAGGTCGTATTTCTTGGCGGCAACGGAGCCGATGTCGCCGGTGCATACGTTTACGACCCGGTAGGGGATGCCTAGCATGCGGGTCA
>JAQTQS010000065.1 GCA_028712125.1 Candidatus Altarchaeota archaeon | reverse complement strand
TAATACTTTCAGGCGGCGCGGCCTCGGTCTACGACAAGAGCTCGCCGAAATGCGACGCAGGCATCCTAAAACTCGGCGTCCCGGTACTCGGAATATGCTACGGCCACCAGCTCATAGCATACCTGGAGCGCGGCGCGGTAAGATACGGGAAGGAAGGCGAATACGGCACGACAAATCTGAACATCCAGAAGAACGGCGTGCTCCTCCAGGGCCTGCGGAAGATGGAGCAGGTGTGGATGAACCACCGCGACATCGTCGAAAGATTACCTGCCGGCTACAGCACGCTGGCGTCAACCGGCAGCTCCAGGATAGCGGCCTACGCCAACACGAGAAAAAGGATATACGGCGTGCAATTCCACCCGGAAGTCACCCACACGACAAGAGGCCAGCGCATACTAAAAAATTTCGCGAGACTGATATGCCGCGCCAGACGCCAGTACTCGACGCAAGACTTCATCAACAATGCCGTAAAGGAAGCCCGCAAGGCGATAGGCAAACGCAAGGCAATCCTCGGCCTCTCAGGCGGAATAGACAGCTCCACCGCAGCAGTCCTCATGGAAAAGGCAATCGGAGGACAGCTGACCGCAGTATACGTCGACACCGGCCTCATGCGCCACCAGGAAACCGAATTCATGAAAAAGACCTTCCAAGGCCACAAGATGAAATTTCGGGCCATCAACGCCGGGCAAAGGTTCTTCAAGGCGCTGCGAGGCGTGACGAGCCCTGAACAAAAACGCAAAATAATCGGCAGCCTCTTCGTGAGAATATTCGAGGAGGAAGCCAGAAAGGAAAAAGCCCAAATCCTCATACAGGGAACTATATACTCCGACCGCATAGAAAGCGGCATCACAAAACACTCAGCAATAATCAAAAGCCACCACAACGTAGGCGGCCTGCCGAAAAAGATGAACCTCGAGGTCTACGAGCCATTGCGCGACATCTACAAGGACGAGGTAAGAAAAACAGCCAGAACGCTCGGCCTCCCGGACGGAATCATAGGACGCCACGTATTCCCGGGACCGGGCATCGCCATCCGAATCGTCGGAGAAGTGACGAGCGAAAAAGCAGAGATAGTAAGAAAGGCGTCATACATCGTAGAACAGGAACTCCAGAAGGCCGGCCTCTACAACAAAGTCTGGATGGGCTTTGCGGTGCTCCTAAGCCTGAAATGCGTAGGCATACAAGGAGACGAACGAACCTACAGATACCCAATCGTAATACGCATAATAGAATCCAAAGACGCAATGACTGCAAACTACACGAAAATGCCATACGACATACTGGGGAACATGTCAACACGCATCGTAAACGAGATAAAACAAGTGAACCGCGTGGTATACGACATAACAAACAAACCGCCGGGAACCATGGAGTGGGAGTAGTACAGCCTTTTTGCTCACTTCGTTCGCAAAAAGCCCGGGGAAAACTTTTAATCGTACGCAATCGGTTATTAAGTTGTAAATTAGTAGTATATTTTCTAGAATGATGAACAACCGCGAATTCGTCGAATATTTCGAATCGAAGGTAAAGGAAACAATCAGCCGGCACAAACTGCTGACTAAAAAAGACAGGGTTATCGTGGCCGTCTCCGGCGGTAAGGACTCTACGACTACGCTCTACGTATTGCACAAGCTCGGCTATCATGTGGAGGCCATGATTATAGACCAGCTTCTCGGCGAGTACTCGCGCACGAACCTTGACAACATAAAAAAGTTCTGCAATGACTTAGGCGTCAAACTGCACGTCATACCCATGCGCGAGGAATACGGCTACTCAGTCTGCTACATGAAAACCGTGCTAGACGGCAAGGGAATAAAGCTGAACAGCTGCACCATCTGCGGCGTAATCAGGCGAAGCATACTAAACCGGCGCGCCCGAAAGCTACGCGCGACAAAGCTCGCGACCGGCCACAACCTCGACGACGAAGCCCAAACCTTCCTAATGAACATGCTCCATGGAAACATAATGCTCTCGGCAAAACTCGGACCCACCTCCGGCATAGCGAAAGACCCGAAGTTCATACCCCGCGTAAAGCCGTTGTACTACTGCCTGGAAAGCGAGGTCACAAGATACTCGAAGATAAAAAAATTCCCGGTGCAGTACCGGCCGTGCCCCTGCTCGCTCGACTCATTTAGGACGAAAATAAAAAACAGCCTGAACACGCTCGAACAAGAGAGCCAGGGAACCAAGAAAAACATAGTCGAAAGCTTCCTTAGAGCGCTCCCCGCCCTGAGGAAAAAATACAAGACGTCCGGCCGGCTTAAAAGCTGCGTCGTATGCGGCGAGCCCTCAAGCCAGGACAAATGCAAGGTCTGCAGCCTTATGGAACTAGTGCGGACGCAGACTACCTAGAAGACGACTTCGGGAGGGTTCTCCGCGCCCTCTTTCGCCTGGAAATAAGGCTTCTGTTCAAAGCCTGCAAGCGATGCGATAAACCGGTCGGGAATCGAACTTACTTGTATGTTGTAGTCCCGCAGCGCTTCATTGTACCGCATCCGCTCTACCGCAATGCGATTTTCGGTGCCTTCAAGCTGGGACTGCAATGCAAGGAAGTTCTCGTTCGCCTTCAGCTCCGGGTAGTTCTCAACCACAACCAGGAGGCGCCCCAACGCGGAATCCATCTTCACTGCCGCGTCGATTTCTCCGGCGCGGTCGCCGGCTTCCTTCGACTTGGTCCAGCCGCTCCTAAGTTCAGCGATCTCGGTGAACAGCTGCTGTTCGTGCGTGGCGTAACCCTTTACCGTGTTCACCAGATTGGGGATGAGGTCGATGCGACGCTGGTACTGGTTCTCCACCTGCGCCCACTTCTCGTTGACGTTGTTGTCTGAGGCAACGAGACTGTTATAGACTGAGATGCCCCACAGCATAACAACACCGCCGGCGACAAGCAGTATTAACAGGAGATAAACACCGATGATAACAGTGGACTTTCTTTCCATTTTGTTATATCAATTGGAGCGACTCCTTAAAATTCACCACTTGCCTCCGAAACCGCCGCCGCCTGAATGTCCCCCGCCGAAACCACCACCGGAATGACCGCTGCCGAAGCCGCCGCCCGAACTGCCACCGCCGAAGCCGCCACCGCCAAAACCTCCGCGTCTGCTGTAATGCGAGCCGCCGGACCTGCCGGTACGCATGCTATTGCGTATGTTGTAATAGATGATGGCAAAGAAGAGTACGACCAAGACGGTTAGAATGGCATAGGCTATCAAATCGGAGTGGTCACTCTCGGAGTACTTGGAAAGGACTTCCGGATGCCCCTGAACCAGGGCACCGATGACTTCAACCGTGCGATAGACGCCCTCTCCAAACCTGCCTTCCTTGAAGTAGCGTTCGATAATCTTTTGCCCTATGTCAACCTTGTAGCTGTCGGTGATGATGTGCTCCAGCCCGTAGCCGACTTCAACGCGGTACTCCTGCTCAAGCTTCGCCACCAGGATGAGAACGCCATTATCCTTATCCCGCTTGCCGATGCCGGCATCCTCAAACAACTCGACTGCATACTGCTCCTTGGTCAATCCCCAAAGGTTGTCAACGGTGACGATTGCTATCTCCACCGTCGTGTTCCTCCTGATGTCCTCGCACAAGCTCGTTATTTTTGACTCCCATTCAGGCTCAAGCATCCCCGCAAAGTCGTTGACACAACCATTCAGCTTGGGATACTGGACCGCGGAAACCTGACAGCACAATGCGAAAACCAGCAAAAATGCAGCCAAACACTTTGTCATATATTTAATCATGCTGAATGCATTAATAAGCCCACAAGACCCATTTACGATATGATATTGAGCATACACGTGCACTCCTGCTTTACAGACGGCGTGCCCACGCCAGATGAGATCATGGAACACTGCCAGAGAATCGGCATCGACGAAGTTGCGATAACAGACCAAGACCGCAATAAAGGCAGCCTAATAGAACGAATATGGTCTGGTGATGATAAACCAGTCAACACATGTTAAATATACTGAAAGCAAATTATTAGCGAGGACTGCCAATTGAAGACGTTAATCGTGTACTACTCGCTGACAGGCAACAACAGAAAGATAGCGGAACTGCTCGCAAAAGAGCTCTCCGCCGACATCGAGGAAGTAAAGACCGTCGAAACGCTGGACTTAAAAAACGGGCTTTCCATGGCCAAGCTGGCGCTCGGCGCATGGCTCGGGAAAACGCCAGTGATAAGAGAGGCATCCCATAAACCCTCGGAATACGAACTGCTAATCCTCGGCGCCCCCGTATGGGCCGGGAAACTTTCCTCGCCGATGAAAGCCTACATGCTTGAAAACAGCGCAACATTCCCTGAAAAAACCGCGCTCTACGTATGCTGCGGGGGGCCGAAGGGAGACGCAGCCGTTGATGAGATGAAGAAATACTCCGGAAAAACTCCCGCCGCAACCATTGTAATACGGGAGGAGAAGGTAAAAACCGGGAGCTACGAGGCAAATGCCTTGGAATTCGCATCACAACTGAAAAAACAGTAGGATATGCTATTTTTCCGAGAATTCGCTATTACTACCATGCGCCTCGACATTCACGTGCACTCCTGCTTCTCGGACGGCGTGCCAACTCCGAAAGAGATTGTGGAGCACTGCCGGAAAATCGGCCTAGACGGCGTTGCCATAACCGACCACGACCGCATTGAAGGCAGCCTAGAGGCCTTGAAATACGCCGGCGAAGGCTTTATGGTGATAACGGGCGTCGAAGTGTCGTCGAAGGACGGCCACATCCTCGCGCTGGGCGTAAAGGAGCCTGTCGAAGCCGGCCTGAGCGCTGGAGAGACGGTAAAACGGATTCATGCCCTCGGGGGGATTGCAATAGCGGCCCATCCGTACGACAGGTACAGACGGGGCGTGGGAGACGCGGTTCTTACTGTGCCGTTCGACGCAATCGAGGCCGTGAACGGCCACACGTTCGGCAATACAAAAGACCCAATGGAGATGGCTGCCAAATCGAAACTGCCGATGACCGGCGGGACCGACGCCCACTCGCTCGCGGAAATAGGGAACGTTTCAATAACAACGGAAAAAACAGACATCCTGGATGCGATTAAAAAAGGAGACGTCAGGATAAGGCACGTATGGCCGGGCCTGTTCCCCTTTTGGCACGCGAGAACGCTTTTAGACAGGTTCATTGCGGGCGCAAGAAAAAAACTGTAGTTTACCGAAATGACATTGAGGATAGTCTGCGTCGGCAGGCTGAAGGAGCGGCATTACGCCGAAGCGGCGCAGGAATACCTGAAACGGCTCGGGAAATACGCCAAGGTGGAAGTAGCCGAAATCCGGGAGCAGAGCGACAAGAACATCGAAGTCGCCAAACGCAAGGAAGCAGCGCTGTTAAAAGAGCGCATAGGCCAAACGCAAAAAGGCCTTACGATAGCGCTCGACAGGACCGGCATAGAGATGTCATCTGAGGAATTCTCCCATCTTTTGAAAAAAACAGGCCTGACGTTTATCATAGGCGGGCCGGACGGCTTGTCAAAGGAAGTATTGGACGAAGCCGGCGTGATTTTAAGCCTGTCTCTGATGACGCTGCCGCACCAGCTCGCGAGGGTGGTGCTGCTGGAGCAGATTTACAGGGGGTTTACGATACTAAACGGCGGAAAGTACCACAAGTAAGCCTGTTATGATGTGTCCGGTCAAAGGGTCAGCCGGCCGGCTTTAGATGGACGGTCTTCTGGGGCATCCTGTCCAGCGCGCGCCTGACGACCTTTGTTGCTATCTCTATCTTGTTCACAGGGGCGTTGCCGCCAAGGTCGGTCCTTCCCTCCGCGAATCTAAGGCTGTCCTCCGCCCCGTCTATGTTAATGCCGCGTTCATTCATCCTTAGCAACGCCTTTGCAGCCCGCCACTGTGTGTGAAAGTCATGGGAGCGGAGGAGGTGGCTCATTCGCTCAACGTCGGCCTGGTCGCCCAGTTCGCCAAGCGCATATGCGACGCTGCACCTAACCTTGCTGGAATGGCTGTTTACGCCAGAGCGTATCTCCTCCAGCGTGTGCGCCGGCATCTTCACCCCCATTTGGACAAGGTTTACCGCAACGCCCATGGCTGACGTCTTTATACGGATGTCGTCGTTCCTGACCATGTGGAACACCTCGCCCGACACCCATTCCGGGATTTGTGCCCTGTGCCTGACCTGCGGATTGGCCATCGCGTCCACGTAATGGAGCGCCGCCGTCCTTACCTCGGGCTTTGGATGCCTTAGCTGGTCGTATGCTTTTTCGCTGATTCTCGTAAAGTCTAAGCCTGAGAGGGACAGGTCGCACGCCGCGTGCAATGCGGTCGAGTTGACGTTCGGACTCGGGTCGCCGATGGACGCCACAACAACGTCCGCCGCAAATTTCCTAAGATTGGTCCTGTTCCGGGCCTTAGGCCCGAATAGCATCCCGACGCCGAACAATGCCGCGGTCTTCACTTCAGGAACGTCCGAGTGCAGCTGGCCGGTGACCTTGTCCACGGCTGCGATGCAGTCCACGCCTGCGGCGGCCATCGTGCCTGCGGCGTACATCGCGGTGACGTTGAGCGTCTGGTTTTCATTGCCTATCCTCGCGAAAACCTTCTTTCTTATTCGCGAGCAGTTCACGCCGGCGGAGGACAGCTTTGACACCGAGTTGAGGGCCGCTGCGACGACACTATCGTCCTTGTCCGAGAGGCATGTTTCCACTGCGGGAATGGCGCCTTCCCCGGTAAAGCTCAATGCTTCGAGCGCGGCTATTCTAACGTCGCGTTCAGGGTCCGACAGGTGCGTGGCCAGGGCCTTCTGGAAGCGGTCTATGTTGACCCCCTTTATTGCCAGAGACCGCAGGCTTCGTGAAGCGGTGACTAGGGGGAATGTGTTCATATTGTTTGAGGGGCGGTTCAGCGTCATGCCTATTGCGTCCAGCACTCCTTTTATGGATTCGCGCAGCACCGGGAAGGCGGTTATGTCGAGCCGGTCGAAGAACATGCCTCTCTGGTACGATGAGAGCGTGCCGAATCCTGCCAGCATCGTGTCAAGCTCGTCTTTTTTGAATGGCGCTCTCTGCGCCACGCTTTCCTTGAAGGTCATCTGTGCACCGTATTGCGCGTATGATTACTCAAATGGGTAAGTGTAGTATAAAAGACGGGCGCACGCGGTGTTTTGGGTTGATTTCTGGTTTGGACAGGTAGGGAATCTTTTTAATGGACTTCGTTAAAATACACATAATTGTTCATTTTTGTATTTTTATGTCCATTCTACCTATACCTGACAACGATGATACCAGCATACCAGCTAGTCACGGAGGTAGACCTCATGGAACTCGACCCCACCGACGTCTACCGCGCCCTCTGCAAAGACTACAGCTACCTCCTCCAATCGGCCGAAGGCGGGGAAAAGATAGCGCGCTACTCGTTCATCGGCCTGAACCCTGCGCTCCACATAACCGCCGATGAAAGAGGCGTTTACGCCAGGAGCCTTGATTGCAACATACCCGCCGCAAGATATGAAAAAGGATGGACGCTGGAGGCCATAAGGAGCGTCATGGAGAATTTTGACTACCGTGGAAAAAACCCCGCGCGCTTCGCCGGCGGGCTGGTGGGATATCTGGCATACGACGCGGTTAGGCACTACGCAGGCCTCCCCGAGAATAAGCAGGACGCGCTAAAACAGCCGGACGCCGAATTCATCCTGGCGAGAAACAACATCATCTACGACCATGCGGAAAAAAAGACTTACGTGACCGAAAACTACTTCAAAAAAAACGAAAGGCAAAAACACGAAAAAAGCCTTGAAAAACTCGCGGACAGCCTGATAGACATCGACATGAAGCCGTACGAAAAGAAAAAACAAACCAGAAGCGGCACATTCAAGCCGAACATCACAAAAAAACAGTACGAGAATATGGTGGAAAAAGCGAGAGACTACATCAAGGCGGGAGACGTCTTCCAGGTAGTGCTGTCCCAGCGGCTCACGACAAAATACAACGGCAACCCATTCGACGCCTACCAGAACCTCAAAACGATAAACCCCAGCCCGTACATGTACTACCTAGACTTCAAACAAAGGAAGATAGCCGGAAGCAGCCCTGAAATGCTCGCACGCGTCGAAGGCAGAAACGTCGTAACCTACCCCATCGCAGGAACGCGCTCACGCGGCAGGACGGTCCGCGAAGACAAAAAACTGGAAACGGAAATGCAGAACGACGCAAAAGAAAAAGCCGAACACACCATGCTCGTAGACCTCGGCAGAAACGACATCGGCCGAATCGCACAGGCCGGAACGGTAAAGGTGAAAAAGTTAATGCAGATCGAAAAATACTCCCACGTCCAGCACATGGTCTCCGAAGTCACGGGAAAGCTAAAACCAGGCCTCGACGGCTACGACGCATTGAAAAGCATCTTTCC
>JAQTQS010000064.1 GCA_028712125.1 Candidatus Altarchaeota archaeon | reverse complement strand
CACTCGAAATACGCGGGCGAAAAGCTAATCACAGAGCTATTGCCGGTGCTGGACACGCTCGACGCGGCACTCGCCGCTGAAAAAAACAAAAGCCAGCGCGAAGGCCTCGCAATGCTCCAAAAACAGCTCGCAGGCGTGCTCGAGAAAAACGGCCTTGCGCCGATAAGCGCGCACGGAACCGCGTTCGACCCCTACTACCACGAGGCGGTCCTGAAGGAAAAGTCAGAAAAGCCCGAAGGGACGGTAATCGGGGAGATTCTGCGGGGATACACGCTCAACGGGAAAGTGCTCAGGCACACAAAGGTGAAAATATCTGGAGGAATAGAAAATGGCTGAAAAGAAGAGAGAACGGATAATAGGGATAGACCTCGGGACGTCAAACTCCCAGGCGGCGGTAATGATGGGCGGAAAAGCCACGATAATACCCTCAGCAGAAGGCGCGACAGTCGCAGGCAAGATGTTCCCCTCAGTCGTCGCATTCACAAAAGACGGCCAGCTCCTCGTCGGCGAGCCGGCTCGAAGGCAGGCCGTCTCGAACCCCAACGGGACGATAACGCGCGCCAAGCGGAAGATGGGCACAAGCCACGTCTACCGCGTCAACAACAAGGAATACACCCCCCAGCAGATATCAGCCTACCTGCTCCAGAAGATAAAGCGGGACGCGGAAGCATTCATAGGAGAAGAAATTAAAAAGGCGGTAATCACAGTCCCGGCCTACTTCAACGACAACCAGCGGACCGCAACCAAAGATGCGGGCACAATCGCAGGGCTTGAAGTCGTAAGGCTCGTAAACGAGCCCACAGCCGCGGCAATGGCCTACGGCATTGACAAGAAGGAGGAGGAGCACAAGATACTCGTTTTCGACTTCGGAGGCGGTACGCTCGACGTCACCATAATGGAATTCGGCGGCGGGACTTTCAACGTGATATCCACGTCCGGCGACACCCAGCTCGGCGGGACCGACATGGACGAAATGCTCCTGAACTACATCTGCGACGAATTCAAGAAACAGGAAGGGCTCGACCTTAAGAAAGACTCGATGGCGGTCCAGCGCGTGCGAGAAGCGGCTGAGAAGGCTAAAATAGAGCTTTCGACCGTCCTAGAAACTGACATCAACCTCCCGTACGTGACGGCAGACCCGTCAGGGCCGAAGCACCTTGCGATGAAGCTCTCGCGCTCAAAACTAGAGCAGATAATATCTCCCATACTCGAACGATGCAAGCATCCGCTCGAACAGGCGATAACAGACGGAAAACTGTCAAAGAGCGACATAACAAGGATAATACTCGTAGGCGGGCCGACACGCATGCCGGCAGTCCAGAAGTACGTCGAAGACGCCCTCAGCAGGAAGGCCGAGCACGGCGTCGACCCGATGGAGTGCGTTGCCCTTGGGGCGGCGATACAGGGAGCGATACTCTCAGGCGAGGTAAAGGACATGGTGCTCTTGGATGTCACGCCCCTGACGCTCGGAATAGAGACGCTCGGCGGCATCATGACGCCCATAGTCGAGCGCAACACCACAATTCCCATACGCAAGAGCAAGACGTTCTCCACAGCCGACGACATGCAGACGTCGGTAACGGTCCACGTATTGCAGGGCGAGCGGCCGATGGCGAAAGACAACACCAGCCTTGGCAACTTCAATCTGGTCGGCATACCGCCCGCACCCAGGGGGATACCCCAAATCGAGGTTGCGTTCGACATAGACTCATCTGGAATACTAAGCGTCTCGGCCAAGGATTTGGGAACGAAAAAGGAGCAGAAGATAACCATCACCGCCTCCACAAAACTTTCTGACGGCGACATACGAAACATGGTCGACGACGCCAAGAAACACGAAGAGGAAGACCGGAGGAGCAAGGAAGAGGCGGAACTGCGCAACAACGCGGACGCGCTAATATACGCGACAGAAAAAACCCTCTCAGAACTCGGCGACAAATTCGGAAAAGACCGCAAAGACGCCATAGAAAAGAACGTCAAAAGCCTGAAAGACGCAATCAAGGCGAACAACACGGCCGACATCAAGAAAGAGATGGAAACCCTCGGCAAAACCGTGCAGGAAGCCGGCGCCTCGATATACCAGCAGGCAGCCCAAGAGCAGGCGCCCCAAGGCGGACAGCCCGAAGGCGGACAGCCCGAAAGCGAGCCAAAGCCCGGAGACGAGAAAGTCTACGACGCCGACTACAAGTTAAACGACGAGAAATAAGATTATGGCCGAACGCGACTATTACGAGACACTGGGCGTGAAGCGGGATGCCACCGCAGACGAGCTGAAAAGCGCATACAGGCAGCTCGCCCGCAAATACCACCCTGACGTCAACTCCGGCAACAAGGCCGCCGAGGAAAAATTCAAGGAAATCAACGAAGCCTACAGCGTCCTCGGCGACGCCAAAAAACGCGAGCAATACGACCAATACGGCCGCGCAGCCTTCAAGCCAGAAGACTTTTCCAACTTCCGGGAGGCGAGGTTCAACTTCGAAGACCTCTTCTCGGACTTCGGCTTCGGCGACATATTCGGCGCAATGCACGGCCAGGGACGGGCGCGCACCCGCTCCCGCCGCGGCGCTGACATACGCTACGACCTTGAGATAACGCTGGAGAACGCCTACACCGGAATCGAGACGAACATAGAAGTCCCGGTCTTGGCGACCTGCAAGAAGTGCAACGGCACCGGCGCCCAATCAGGCTCTCTCAAAGACTGCCCCCAGTGCAACGGCACAGGCGAGATAAGGCGGATGCAGCAGAGAAGCTTCATGCAATACGTGAGCATCACTCCCTGCAGCAAATGCAACGGCACGGGAAAGCTCATAGAGAAGAAATGCACTGAATGCGGCGGAGCAGGCCAAATCGAAAAAGTGCGCAAGATAAAGCTCCAGATACCCGCCGGCATCGAAGACGGCTCGCACCTTCGGGTAAGCCGCCAGGGAGCGGACGGCCTAAACGGCGGCCCCCCGGGCGAACTATACGTCGTAATCCACGTAAAGCCCCATGAAATACTCGAACGCCACGAAGACGACCTCTACTGCAAGAACACAATATCTCTCTCGCTCGCAATACTCGGCGGCGAACTCACGGTAAAGACCATAACCGGCACCGCCAACCTCACAATACCCGCGGGAACGCAAAGCCACAGCGTCTTCCGGCTTAAAGGCCAGGGCATGCCGTCCTTGAGAACCGGCCGGCGCGGCGACCAGCTCGTCAAAATCGTAGTCGCAATACCGACCAAACTAACAGCCAGACAGCAGGAACTGCTTCATGAATACTCACGCGAAGAAAGCCAAAAACACGAAACAACCAAAGGATTCTTCGAAAAACTAAGAGAACTCGTCTAATTACTTTAACGCCACGGCCGAAACCAGCCTACGCACCAGCTCAGGACGATTCCTCACGGGCTTACGCTCCTTCAAACCGGCCTCAACATTGCTAAAATCCGAGAGCAACTCCCTCACTTCCTCAACACTAAAATAATGGCACAACAAACCCTTCTTCTTCAACAAAGTATGCGCCTCAGGCATGCCGACGCGCTTGCCCAAATCCTCCCTGAAATCACCCACGGCAAAATCCTCAAACAACACAAAACCGCCCGGCCTCAAAACCCTGAAAAACTCACCGACGGCCTTACGCCTTCCCTCAACCAGCATATTATCCAAGATATAATAAGCCACAACCACGTCAAAACTACCAGCCTCGAAAGGCAGGCTCTCAGCATCCGCCTTCACAAAAGAAACATTCTTCAAATCCCTGAAAGCCTCCCTGCAGCGCTCCAACGCAACAGCCGAAAAATCAAAAGCAACAACATTCGCCGGACGCTTCTCAATAATACTACTAAGAGTCTTGCCGTCGCCAAAACCCGCCTCCAAAACAACCTTGCCCTCAAACGATACCGGAAAAGCCAACCTCCTCCGGCTCCACTTCGTGCCCCTCTCGCCATACTCCAAATCCCAAACATTCTCCTGATGCTCCATGATACGGAATACATATAAAAACAAAAGCAAAAAAACAATCCACAAAGACCCTTATCAATCCGAAACGTCTAATCCATTACCATGGCCCAAAGGCAGGCAGGCAATCCGGGACGACACGCGCAAGCCCAAGGCGAGCCGGAATTCAGGCTCCAGCCCGGCGAACGCATCCCCGAAGTCGAAAAAGAAGGCCTGAAACGGTACCGCACGCGGGGCGTCCTCAAAGACGTGCCGCCCCTCGTAAAGCTAAAGCCGGCCAACGTCATAACCCCCGACCCATCACTCGAGCACGCAAACCAGGTATTGTTCATGCTCTCGCTCGCCGAACACGACGGAGAAGTACACGCCATCGCCCGCGGCATCGGAAGCACCGAAGCGGGCAAATACGCGTCAAGACTACTCCACGGCGTAATGCAAAAAGACCACACCTTCAAATTCGACCAAAAACCCATACTAGACGACCAAAGCAGGGAAGACCCCCGGGTGACAAGAATCGGAGACACCTACTACCTCACAAGCACAATTGCCAATCCGGGCACGCCGCCAACAGTCGGCCTCGCATCCACCAAAGACTTCCAAACATACGCCGACCACGGCATCATAATCCCAAACATGGGACAGCTCGACTGCAAAGACCCCATACTATACCCCGACACCACAAACGGCCTCCACATGCAAATACGCATCAAGCCCGGAATACAACTAATCCGCTTCGACAGCATAAACGACCTCCTGGAACTCGGAGCAAGCCCGGAAAAAATGCAAGCCTACTGGGAAAAAACCATGGCCGACTACAGGCAAAACCCCGAACAATACGACATCCTCACGCCAAACACGCCCGAAATGCAAGCCCTCGAGGAAAAATGGCGGCCCGCACTAGACCACCTCGCAGACGACAAACTACTCCCAAACCACCCCCACAGCCAACACCTCCAAAGACACCCCCTTAGAGGACAAACCTGGTACGGCCCCGGCCCAGCGCCCATAAAAACCACCGCCGGATGGCTCGAATTCCCCCACCGCGGAGAAGTAATCGCAGCCTACACATACGAACAACGCCAAAGAATGGAAAAAGCAGGAATCAGAGTCGACGACATAAAACTATACGCAATATTCCCAATACTACGCGACCTGCAAAACCCACGCAAAATAATCGCCGCCGGCCCCGACTTCATATCACGGCCGGACCCCGGCAACCTCACCGAAACCAAAACCCTAACCGAACCACTCACAGTACCCTACGTAAGAATAACCTCAGGCGCCCTCAAAACCACCATAGACGGAGAACCCCACATACTGCTCGCAGTAGGAGTAAACGACAAATACACCCGACTCGAAGCCATACCGCTGGACAAACTACTAACACAAATGCTGACACACGGAAGAACAAAATAAACAACAGCAAAACCCTTTTTTATCCCAAAATACACAATAATATTCTCCAAAACACAAAAAAATAAAAGAATAAGCCCTCATAGTGCAGCCTTTAAGAAAGTGCACCTGCACTTTTCAAGTGCATGCACCCGTAGGGTGCACCGCTAGGTGCATGTCCCCGAAGGGGACATGGCGAAAGGTGCCATACTCGTCCCTGCGGGGAACTCGATGGCACACTATTAATCACAATCACCAAAAAGAATCAAAAACAAGAATATGCCCCAGTAGTGTAGTGGACCATCATGTGGCCCTGTCGCGGCCTTTAAGAAAGGCCGGCGAAAGGTGGTATCTCGCCAAAGGCTCGATACCACACACGTCGGAACGCAGCCAGGCCACGACTCGGGTTCGAATCCCGACTGGGGCGATCATAGCAGGGTACAATTCTCCAAACCCTGCACTTATTAATAACCATCGGCTAGATAGCAGGCTGAAATCTAAAAATCGTAATCGCACTGTAGCGCCATATCACGCTTTATAAGAACTTTGATTTTGTGCATATTTTCCACTACTCTACACCTCATTTTTATTAACACCTGCTTTATTACGTTAACTGTCTAGACGAATTTTGATTTACCCAAGTCTCCGAACTGGCTGTAGCCCCTCTGTTCCCAGTAACCCTCATAGGAGCTGTCGTTGCTCAATTCTATTTTTGTAATCCACTTTATCCACTTGTACCCCCATTTGTCTTCAGCCACGAGTTGGAATGGAAAACCCCTTTCGGCAGGCAGTGTGACGTTGTTCATCTGATAGGCCAACATTATCCTGTTATCCCTTATGTAGGAAATCGGGAAGGATGTGGAATAGCCGTCATAGGCGTACAGAATGACCGTGTTTGCGCTGTCTAATACGCCGGCATCATCAAACAAGTCGTTCACTAGTACTCCCTCCCATAGTATGTCCACACTCCAGCCTTCAACACAATTCAATGTCACAACCTTGGAATACCGATTGCGGGAGAGCACTTCATCGTAGGTATAATTACGAGGGTGCTCTACAAGGCCGTATACCATGAGACTGTAGTTTGCAATATTTACATATTGAGGGCCTTTGATTGAGTTCTCGGGAAGGTCTGCAATTGAAGAAAGATCCTTACCCTCATAATTTCTAACCTCTACTGACTGCAGTTTTTGTATTTCTTCGCTGGGCTGGAGACAACCTAAAATGAGCACAGTCGATGCTGTCAGCAAAATAATAGCATCTACTGCGTGCAATTCCACTTTCATGTTTTTTACCTCTAACATATTTTTTTATAGATTTTCCCAATTAGATGTCCCTTCTGCAGGTACTTCTGGTGGTACTCCTCAGCCTCATAGAATACTCCTGCTGGAAGTACCTCTGTCACAACATCGCCTTTCTCCTGCTGCCTGCGCTTGCTCTCTTCAGCTTTTTTCCTCTGTTCCTCGTTGTGGTAAAATATCGCAGACTTATACTGGGTTACTGATATTGCCCCCGGATTATGCTGGCTCCAAAAGTGTTCTAAAAGTTCCTTGTATGGAATCACATCTGGGTTGAATTTGATTTCAACGCTTTCCGTGTGGTCGCCCAAGTCATGGTATGTCGGATTTTTTTTCGTGCCTCCGGTGTAGCCCACTCTAGTGCTCTCCACGCCCTTAAGTTTGGAGAAGTAGTCGTCTGGACTCCAAAAGCAGCCTAAAGCAAATGTTGCGATTTCAGTCATTTCCCCCCTTCCTTGAAATCTAAAGCAAGTGAATTAATACAGTAACGTTTTCCAGTTGGCTTAGGTCCATCATCAAACAAATGACCTAGATGACTTCCACATTTTTTACAAACAACTTCTATACGCTGAATGCCATAACTGTTGTCTGGCTTCAATCCAACGCTATCCTGTTTTGCAGCATCCCAGAAGCTGGGCCACCCGCTGCCAGAATCGTACTTTTCTTTAGTTCTGAACAAGACATTTTCGCAAGCAGCGCAGGTAAAAACTCCGTGGCGAGTTTCATGTACATACTCGCCGCTGAAAGCAGGCTCTGTGCCCTTCTCCCTTAGTATCTTGTATTGTCCTTGCGTAAGTTTTTTCTTCCAGTATCCGTTGTCTGTTTTATCCTCTTTCATTCCCGTTAATCCTTGGTGTAGTATTACTTTTTAATAATAGCCGTATGAGTACATAGTAGTTGGCGTTAGCTTGGTTGTCGTGGTCTTACTAATCGTTGTACTTTGGATGGTTGGCATTGTTGTGTTTGTATCCATAGTTACTACCACGCATTTACCATTCACGCAACCGCACTGCCCTCTGTTGCAGTCTAATGAGCCTTCGCAAACATTAGTGCAGAGCATGTTACAAACCCTCTGGTAGGCTTTTACGCATTCTGTAGGGTGGCAGCACGAGGAGGTCATGCAGTCAGAGCCTGAGGAGCATTCTGTACCTGATACTATTGGTATTGTAGTGGTTGTGGTCTGCTCTGATTTCATCGTTGTGGCTGTCGTTAGTTTTGTCGTGTTTGTTGGTTCGACTGACACCACAAACCATACGCCGCCAACTCCCTGCCCGGTGGTGTCGCCCGGAGCCTTGTCATTAACCCAATAATACAATGGCATGCCATTGTATGAGACTTGTTTCGTGCCGTCTGTACGTTCAACGACCCCAAGCCGGCCGGTGATATCGCTTCCAGCAAGAGGACTGCCTTCAGTCAGCAACGGCGGCCAGCTTGCTGCGCACTGCCCGTAGCAATTGCTCTTCCCCGGCTCATCTTTTGTGAATATGTACAACGTCATGCCATTTGAGTCGGCCAGGAAGTCGTTCAAACCCGCCTTGGATGAATACACTACCCTTGGTTCCTCGAACGCAAGCGTCTTTGTCGTCATAACGGTCGTCGTTGCATTCTTGGCTGTCTGGCTGCTTGTGCAGCCTGAAAAAAACGCCATGCTCAGCAGCGTGGCCAAAACCATAATAGTCTCTATTTCCATTAACCCGTCCTCCCTCAATTAGGCTATATCCTTAGATGCGCTTCTTCACATCACTCGTATTTTTTGTTCGGCCTCACTTCCACATCTTTTGGAATGGGGCAGTCTATATCCGCGGCTCGACTTGACTTGTGCGACCTCGTTCGATTTCGGCAAAAGCCCG
>JAQTQS010000006.1 GCA_028712125.1 Candidatus Altarchaeota archaeon | reverse complement strand
GATTCAAGGTAGTGATGGCCGGCATAGCGGCCGAAGGACTGGACGAAAGCTGGCTGGGCAGGATTCTCACACTAGAAGACGCCGGCAGGCTGGAAGCCATAAGCAAAAAACACGGCATCAACATAGCCGGCGAAGGAGGAGAATACGAAACGTTCGTAATAGACGGGCCGATATACAAAAAGCCGATAATACTAAAGGAAACCGAAAAACGCATGACGGGGCGAAACAGCGGAACGCTGGAGATACGAAAGGCGGAACTAGACCGGCAAGGAAAATAGCAAATAGTATTAATACAAAAACCAATTCTATAACGCCATGAAGCTATTGGGTTTCCTGAAAGACACTAAAATCCGCGACATACCATGGATTCCCATGATTCTCGAGCCGCGCGAAACCATCCGGGAAGTACTACGCACCAACCCACGGAAAAACGTCATACTACTAGGAATACTCTATGGACTATCCTACGGTGTAGCTAAAATACTAAGTAGCGAAAACATTGTCCTCCTATTTAACCCAGTAGCATTATTGCTCGTTTTGTTGATTGCATCAATCTTCGGCTTAGTATACATCCATTTTTTGGGAGGTCTTAACTCGATAATAGGTCACTGGCTCGGGGGCAAGGGAGGATGGAAGGAGCTTACTGCTGCATGGGCATACTCCAGTATAATAACCCTCCTCTTCAACTCTCTGCTCATAATGTTCATTGCAGTCTCAATGTTGGCTGGGGCTATCTTCGGCTTTAAAGAGGTTGCGGAAAACCAGGTAATAATCCTAATCAGTAACATCACTTCCGTTTTTGCGTTGTTGATAAGCATCATCAATTTCATTATACTCGTTGTCGCAGTATCCGAAGCCCATAAGTTCTCGAAATGGCGGGCGCTGGTCTCCGTCGCTTTGCCGGGTCTTATCTTGGCGGCGGTATTAATAGCTATTATCTTTATCTCAAGCTAGCCTACTGCTTCACCCTTTGCGTATCCTGTACATCCTGAGCGTTATGTCCATGTTCATCTTTCCCGAGTACGTCCATGAGTCCAAGACTTCGGGCTGCGCGTTTTTCACTCTTCTCATATAATCTTCCGCCTGGTGGAAGTGTGCGGCCGGGTTGTAGACGCAGCTTACTAGCATGATTCCGCCGTCTTTCAGGACGTCGACGGCCCTTCCGATGAGTTTTCCGTTTCGTTCGATGCAGTGGGGGTCTCTTATTGCGGTGTCTTCGCCGCCGCTTATGCACATGAAGCCTCCCGCCCTTTCCGGGTCGTCCAGTATGTTGGACAATACGACCATGTCATTGCCGGGCTTTATGGGGTGTTTCAGGAAGTCGCCGTCCGGGCCGTATACCAGTTGTACCCTCCCTATCGCTTCGGCCATCGCCTTTCTTAATGCCGGGTCCGGGTCTCTGTCGGGATAGTACGACAGGCTTTGCCTTGCCTCTTCCAGAATCTTGGGGTTGCCATCCCTCTCCAATGCCAGGACGTTTGCGCCCTTGAATGCGATGAGCGCCATCTGGTCTGTCCTCGCCTGCGGGCCGACGTATACCACGTTGCTGTCCGGCCCGAGGCCGTTCTTGTCCATGAAGCCGGCAAGTCTGAGCAGGTGGTCTTCGCCTTCCCATATGCCGAACATTTTGACCACGGGATAAGCCGGTCCGTATTTCTCCTCCTTTGATGGCGCGAATTTTCGTTCCTCGATTTTAGCGTCCCGGCGGCCGTGCCTGTAAGTCCATTCCTCGACGAGCCAGAGTTTCTTGTCCTCTGCGAGGATGCCGGCCTGTAGTTCGTCCCTGCGTCCGGGTTGTTTGTCCTCAGTCCATTCCATAGTCAATTCTAACTTCCTCCTCTCGGCAGGCTCGTACAGCCTGAAGAACAAGTCCCTGTAAGTCATTTTGCCAAGGTCGGTAGCAGCGCCCCACAATACGCCGGCCTCCCTTGAAAGGCCTTCTGCAGTCTTTTTGGAAAGGCCTCCCCGGTACTCCCGTTCCGCCTTTGCGGCGGTGTGCCAAGTATCCCGGACGCCAAGCGAGTCCTTCCGGGAGTAGCTTGCGACCATGTTTGCGAAACTGTTTTCAATCCCATGAATCCTTTGCGCGTAGGCCAGTGCAATGGCATCCTGCCTGTTGAGGCTGGCAAGCCGGACCTCGTCGGTATCTCCTCCCATCTCGCGCCTGCCGATAAGGCGGCTGCGCTCGTTGTTCAAAGGAATGTAGAACTCTTCATGGACCTCGTCAAGGAACCGGTTCCCAAGGCCGTACTTGGAGCCTTCGGCTGCAAGCAGCCGGTCAAGCTGCTGGACGCTCGCTCCCGCAAGCCTCTCTGCAAATCCTTCCTCCAAGCCGGCAGGCCACTGCGAGCGCTCGGCCCTCTGTTCCCAAGTGACGAGGTCGTTAAGACTCCGGCCGGTCTTCTCCAGCCTGTCTTCTGCTTCATACAAGACGAGCATTTTCATGCGCGAAGCCTCGTCGGTGGTTGCGACCGAGTACCTATACGGCTTGCCCCCCAAGACCTTGTTATGGAGTTCGGCCAATCCCTGCGTAGTCGCAGAAGCGTAGTCGCATGCCCCGGACCCGAACCTCAAGTCCAGCTCGCCCTGAAGCCCGATGGCCGGCAAGCCTGAAAGCCTTTTGCGGTAAGCAATCTCGCCGGCCGTCATACGGCCGAAAGCCATGTTGGAATTGTTGGGATAAGTCCTGTCGCCTCCCATGAGGGAATGTTCCTCCTTCTCCTGCGGGTGGACATCATGCTTGCATGACATAAAGCCGGGCATGGACGCCCTCCTCTCAAGCCACAGATGCCGCTGCTTCTCATGGTCCTCGCCCCATTCGGCCGGACTCGCACGGTAAGCTACGGCGCCGACGCCCGGCACTACGATAGCCTCGGCATGCGCCCTTCGCTGGTGACTGCCGCTCTGACCCGCCATAAGAAGATATGAGACATCCATAATAATAAGCCGCCTCTGTTGTGTTTATTAAACCTCTTTCGAATATATTGCCATGCTGAAGCTCACACGGCATTTGGCGGACATCGTGCCCGACCCCGTACGCCATTGGATTAATGTCGACAAGGAACTCGGGGCGAAGCACATGTTCACCATCGGCGAGCCAGACCCCATACCGAAAGACATGCTCGCGGTCTACGCCAAGGCCGTCTATGACGAGGAGCTTTCGGGCAAGGTCAGCTACCCCCCCGTCGCTGGGGAGGAAAGCCTTAGGAAGGCTATCGTCGGGATGGAGAAGAACTTCAACGTCAACTACGCTGAAGATGACGCATCCCGTATTTACGTCACCGCCGGCGGCTCCCAAGGCCTGCAGTTCGCCTTCTCTTTGTTCCGGCCGGGCAGCGAGATAATCGCAATGACCCCCTGCTGGGGCACGATATTCAACATGACGGCCCACTCCGGCGTCAAGGGCGTGCCGGCCGAACTGTTCAAGGACGGCAGGTTCGTTAAGGAGAACGCGGAAAAAGCATTGTCGGATAATACGCAGGCGGTTTATGTCAACTTCCCGGCGAACCCGAACGGGATAGTGCTTAAGGAAAAAGTCATCAAGGAATTCGCAGACTGGGCCGTCGCGCACGACCTCCAAATCATATCGGACGCGCCGTACAAATACCTCATCTACGAGCCCGGCAAGACTCCGTACGTCTCGCCCCTGAATTGCAGCCCGGAAGCAGGCCGCAAGACCACTGAAATAAGCTCGTTCTCCAAAATAATAAAGCCCGACATAAGGCTCGGATATTTGCGCATCGCGCCGGAAATCCTGGAACACCCGGAAGCCAAAAGACTGCTATACTACTTCAGAAACCTAAGCGCAGGCGCGTCAAGGCCCGCGCAGGCCGGCGTGACCGCAGTATTGAACAAAGACCCGAAACTCGGATTCCTCAAGCCGATGGTAAAGAATTACAAAGAAAAAGCCGAAGTCCTCGGCGAATGCCTCGAAAAACTGGGCTGCACCCTCACGGAAAAACCAGCGGGCGGCTACTTCCTCTTCCCGCAAACCCCCGACGGCATGGACGGCGAAGAATACGTCAAAAAAACGGCCGCAGAACGAAAAGTAGGCTTCATACCCGGCTCAAGCTTCGGAGGAAGCTATAAAGGATTCGAAAACCTGAAGAAATACTTCCGCGCAGGATTCGGAGGCGGATGGACGAAAGAAAAGATAAGGGAAGTGTTTAATTAAGCGCATTGCCTGCCTGATAGCCCGTCCACTCCGGTTTTGCCGGCGGGTTTTCAGCCAACATCTGCCGCCATTTCTCGTCCGTAAGCCGGTCGTTCATCGGGTGCTTGAATTCGTAGTAGGACATCACCGGCCCTGCGCCCACAAGTATTCTGCCGTCCGGAAGCTTGTAGGCTACGACTATGAGGTCAACGTAACCCACTCCTTCTTCCAGAACCTGGTTAGTATTTGAATCCGTGTGTACGTCTGCCACAAGCGTTGTTATGGTCCCTGTTCTTGCGACTCCCAAGACGGTTCCCTCAAGGTTTTCGCCGAAATTCCTTATGAATTCGTAGTCTCCTTCGGAGAGTTTCTGGTTTTCTAATTCCATTATGGATATGTTTGACAGCCTGTCTAAAATGTTCTCCAGATTAGCCAGCCGGGTCCTTGAATTGCCGTCCAAAACCTGTAAATCATCCAAGCCGTTGCGTGTCATACGCGTCAAAGCAAGCAGCCTGTAGTAAAACTCCGGGATGGGTTCGACATAGCCAACCACTGGCTTGGGTGGATTGAAAGAATCTATCCCGACACCATAGCTTTGTTTTGTGTATAAGATAGTATCGTGCCGTAGTTCAGTCCAAGAGGCCAATGCAGCGTTAAGCTCCTTGTCCTGCCATGCCTTAGACTGCATGAATGTAGGGTAGTTTGGGTCAAATTCTTGTAATAACGGCTTGAGTGT
This sequence comes from Candidatus Altarchaeota archaeon, assembly GCA_028712125.1. Lineage (GTDB taxonomy): Archaea > Altiarchaeota > Altiarchaeia > IMC4 > SCGC-AAA252-I15 > VGJA01. The sequence continues at coordinate 33,024 of JAQTQS010000006.1, read as the reverse complement.
GTACAGCCAGCTCCAGTACAGGTTCCTGTTCCATTCCGTTTGATTGAATGAACCGAATTCATCAAGCATTTTATTTGACTGGTTGTCGTAGAACTCGTAATCAGTATCACCTTCGCTTTCAAGAACCTCCAAGGCTCTTTTAGAGCCTAGTATGTACATGACATCCAAGCCTCTTGGGAAGCAGCGCACATTGCCTCCTTGTGTCTGGCACATGGTAAAAGGATTATCGGAACCAGTATACATTCCCGCCGTAGGAACCACAACCTGTTGAAACATGTAAGAGTCCGGAATAAAGCGTTGGCCCATAAAGCGAAGTCCCTTGCTTTCATCCAGGCAGTTGTCTAACTTTTCTGGAGTAACAGGAGGACTTATCGTGCATTTCCCGGTACCCCCATATATTTCAGGCGTTCTAAGTGTTGCTAGTGATGCCTTGAATTCCAGCATGGTGTTGTCATCATCCAATTTGGTTAAATCAATTGGCTTGTTCAATACTTCATATAATGAACTGTTGTATTCGTAGAGCGTCAAATCGTCTGCAAGTCCTACGAAGTAGGCAGTTACTGCATACATCCGGTCCCAGATGCCGCCTATCGTTTCCTTGCCTTTGGTTTTCTCTTTTAGGTAAGTCGTCAGCAAGGCGGCTTGCATCGTCTGTGTTTTGGCGTCTTCTTCCGATACAAGACAACCCTCACAGCCTTTCAGCAGGAATCCAATGCGCCCGTACCACATCATCGCCTTGAAGTATTTTTTCAGGTTTTCACTTCGGGTGTAATGGCCTCGTGGTATGTATTGGCTGTAGTCTTCGTTGTATTTGAATATAGCACTTGGGGCGAATCCTTGGTGTGCTTCGATTTGCCCTAGCTCGGTGTCGACCTCGTTTTTGACGTAATCGGGCACAGAAGCGTTTGGGTTCAGGAGTTTAAGGCCGACTGCGAAATAAGCGACGTTCCTCCTTGCGGCTTCTTTCAAGTCTCCTGTGTACTTCTGGTAGTCGCTGATAGATTTTTCCATCAACGTTTCACTGATTACAGTAATATCGCCGTAGAACTCCCTCTCTTCGACGTCCTTGAGCGTCTCGTCGAATTGTATGTGGTATAGATGGAGGAGGGTGTCGGACGTCACGAAGATAGGAACGCCATCATCCTTGCTAGCCACACCTATGAGGACTATACCGCCCGCTTTCATATTCTTGTAAGGCTGTATTATATCCTCCTGACGGCCGTAGTCTATCACCACAAAACCGTTGTTCCTGAGTAGGGCCTTCTCGTTGTCGTCAAGGCTGAGTTTTGAGGATACTTCATCAAGGTTCTCAACCAAGCTCAGGTCCAAAGGAAGGTTGTACTGCGGGACTTTAGGGTCTATCGAATACGAAACCGATTGGTAATAAGAGGCCATTGCCAATTGAAGGCTTCCGGACGGTTGCTTTTCGGGGAGTGCGGGCAGTGTCGTGGTGGTCGTGGCTAATGTCGGGGGGCTTGTGGTAGTGGGCTGGGCTATTGTAGTAGTTGTTTGTGGTAGTGTGGTTGTTTCCTCCTGTTGCTGTTGGATACAACCGCCCATTAGCAGTACAAGCGCGACGGAAATTAAGGCAAGGTAAGGGGTAAAAGAGCTTAAAAGAATTATTTTGGGTAAACGACCAATCTCTGCCATGCTCTTTAGATTATTGAAAAAGCCGCATAAAAGAAGATTACCGGAGTGTTGTTGTACCGCCTGTAGTGCGTCCGCCTTTGCAGTTTTTGCATGCGCGTTTGCCGGCGTCGATGCAATCAGCGCAGACTCTTCTGCCGCATAGCATGCACGTATAAAGCCTGCCGGATTTGCCGCAGTTGTCGCACAGGCCGGTGGCGTCCATGGCGTTTTGGAGAATCAGGTGGCCTTTTTGAAGTCGACTGTCTTGGCCTTTATCTCCACAGTCGGCATGTTTATCGGTATTGGGAGCTTGAGCTTTTTGGCGATGTCGATTGATTCAAGCAGGCATTCCCTTATGATTGATGTCGAGATTTCCTGCACGGCCTCGTTCTTGAGCGTCACCTTGTCCTTGCTCTCATCCATCTGCTCTTTCAGGTTGGGGTGGGAGTACCATAGGATGCCTTCGACGGCTATTTCTCCGATGTCTGGGTCGTATTTGACGTCGTACTTGAAGTTGACGTGGAGGTATTCACCCACGCTGTCGTTCTTTTCGCGCTTGACCGAGACGATTGCGGAATTGGCCTTGACCGAGGCGCGCTTCGACGCCTTCTCCCGCTTTTCGCCCGAAATCTTGTTCAGCTTGAAGTTTAGTATCGCCATGGTGTTCACCGAGTTATTTCTATATACTGTGAAGATGTCCTTAAAAAAGGGTCAGAGGCGGCTGACAGGAGGGCTTATGTAAATCTCCTCGAATATGCGCTCCTGCCTTAATGAGAGTTTTTGCTTGTTGGAAAGGTGCAGGATGGACGTGAACACGCGTATCATCTCGTCCCGGTTTCCCGCAAGCTCTGAGAATACGGCGAACTCCCGCTCCTTTAGTATCCCCATTATCCGGCCGTAGACTTCCTCGATGACGGCCGTGATGTCCCAGTCGGTGGCGACGATGAGCATCCTTTTCCCGCCCTGCATCTCAAGCTTGTACTTCTTCTCCGAGCGCTCTTCCAATGCCTTCTGGATGGCGCCTATGAGCTCTTCGGCTGTGACCCTGCGGGTTATCAGGCGGTTGGGCCGAAGTAGCGCCTGTAGCTCGTATTCCCGCGCTTTCTTGTCGTCCTTGAGGAATGCGAAATCTCTGTTGAACATGAAGTCGAACGCTTCCCTGTTGTCAATGAAGGGGTCGGTTTCTGACGGCCTTAGGACGTCTGCTTTCATCCTGAGGAGGACGCTGGAGACGAGTATGACGTTTGCGGGTATCCGGAAGTTCATGTCCTGCATTTCTTCGACTTTTTTGGCGTAGCGGCTTGCGAGCTCGCAGAGGTCTATGTCCCAGGGGTCCATGCCCTTGATGACTTCGTAGAGGATGTCGCGCCATGTGAGCTCCGGCGTTTCTATTAGTGTGTCTATTTTGGTGTCGCGTCTTTCGGCTATGAGCGCGGGTGAAGTGTTTTCTTTCCCTGAGCGGTCTTTTTGGTTGTCTGCTTGGTTAGAATTTCCGTTTTCTGGCAGGTGGTCTGGATTCATGTATGTAGGATATGGGAATTGCTGATTAAATAGAACTCGTTTTGGCGGAGGGTGCGGGCGGTCAGGGCCTTTTAGGGTTTGTGCATTCCCCGTATTTCCAGTAGTCGCACCTGTCGCAACCGCCTTCCCTTGCTTCGCATAGCTTGTGGCTCTTGCAGAAGCCGCAGCATTTATAACAGTATGTTGTCATGTCATTTGCCCTCCTCAAGCAGGTTTTCCAGCGGTATGCATCTTATCTCGCCTTCTGCTTGCAGACTGCCAAGGTGTTCGTGCACTTTTTCCATCGGGAGCTGTGTTTTTATTGCGGCTTCCGACGGTGTCATCAGTCTCTCGTGGCTGCGTATAAAGTCTATGAACCTTTTTTTCGTCCAGGGTTCGCGTTTTTCAGACATTTTAACCACCTCCCGATAATAAAATTATAATTTTATTATCGATAAGTTATATGAAACCCTATATAAATATCTTTCGGTGTTTTTATAAAAAATACAGGAATAATTATCAAGATGTTATTAAAGATATATTTTTTGAAACGTATAGTTAAAATTAATTTTATTTTTATATAATATATTTTAAAAACGCCTAAAATTTTTTAATACTATGTGATAAGAATACAAATAAAAAAACGGTGTAGGTGACCATAAAAAACCAAACTAACCAATAAAAATAGGCATAAATATCATAAAATTTAAAAAAACAAAAAACCGATAACAAAATGACAAAGTACTAGTATATATAAAGACAAAGATTTTATAAGTAAGCAATGGTACGCCTGACCGAAAAAGACAAGCTCGTATTCTACGCACTCACAAGATGGCCTGAACTCAATGACACGGAGCTTTCGGACAAGACCGGCATAAAAAGGTCGACGATAACCGCGATAAAGAACAAGCTTGAAAAGAACGACTTCTACACGACGATAAAAGTGCCGGACCTAGAGAAGCTGGGCTGCGAGCTACTGACAGTCAGGTACGGAAGCTTCAACCCCATGTCGACATACGAGCTGAGGCAGAAGTACTCGTCAACCCAGAAATTCCCGGAAGTGATTTTCAAGCGCACGACCGACCGCCAGAGGATAGCGCTAAACGCCGCTAAAAACTTCACCGAGGTCAAGAAGTACATAGATTATTCCAACAAGGTATACGGGGAGGAAGGCTTCCTTACCGACGAGGGCATAATACACGTGCTGTTCCCACTGAGGGTATCAAAGGTGCTCAGGTTCTTTGACTATGCCCCTCTTCTGAGACGGCTCTTCGACTTGCATGCCGAAAAAGAGGAGCCCTACGACAGCACAGAAGCCAATAAAGAAGAGACGGAGCTGAATGAGAACGAAAAGATGGTCCTGTACGCGACCATGAAGTACCCGAAATTCAACGACAACGAGATAGCGAAGAAAGTATCGATGACCCGGCAGTTCGTGAGCGCGGCAAGGAAAAAATTCGAAAAAGAAGGCCTTGTGAGGACCGCAAGGATGCCGAACCTTGAAGCGCTTGGATTCCAGCTTCTGGTCATGATGCACGTGATGATAAACCCGAAGGCCAGTGTGTCCGCCATGAAGAGCGGGATACAGAAGATACTGAGCCAGGGAGCCCACATTTTCTACGCATTAGGGAACCTTGAGTTCGTCCTCATCTCGGCCTACAGGGACTACCCGGAGTACAACAGGACGCTTGACGAGATAGTCGGCTTCTACAAGACGCACGATCTGCTGTTCAAGGAGCCGGTAGCGCGCATTTTCGTGACCAATGACATTAAATCCCATGTCGACGGCAGGTTCGCGCCGATAGTGAAAAAGATACTGGGCATAAACAAGGAGGTATGAGGAGAGCGCAATACCGGCACCTGACGCGAAAGACGGTCTTTCCATCTTTGCATTCCTGCATGTCCCGTTAATCCAGAATCCTGAAGGGCCTAAAACTATTTATAACCGATTTCTCACATACATATAAATTACGAGGTGATTTGTATGGTAAAGGTTGCTATAAACGGTTTCGGGCGGATTGGAAGATGCGTTCTTAGGGCTGCTCTCAAGCGCAAGAGCACACTTGACATTGTCGCAATAAACGACCTTACAGACGCTCCGACACTAGCCCACCTCCTGAAGCACGACAGCGTGCACGGGAAGCTTGATGCCGACGTCAAGGTCGACGGCAGCAGCCTGGTGGTCAACGGCAGGAAGATACAGGTCCTTGCTGAAAGGGACCCTGAGAAGCTCCCATGGAAGCAGCTTGGAATCGACGTCGTCCTTGAAAGCACCGGCTTTTTCACGAAGCGTGAAGACGCAGAAAAGCACGTGAAGGCTGGAGCCCGGAAGGTCGTAATCAGCGCGCCCGCGAAGGGCGAGGGCGTGAAGAGCATTTGCATGGGAGTCAACGAATCTGTCATAACGGCCGATGATACCGTGCTTGACAACGCATCGTGCACCACAAATTCTCTTACTCCGGTCGTCAAGGTCCTTGAGGACAGTTTCGGTGTGGAGAAGGGATTCATGACCACCATCCACGGTTATACTTCGGACCAGCGTCTGCTTGACGCCCCCCACAAGGACTTGAGAAGGGCGCGGGCCGCTGCGACCAACATAATTCCCACAACGACCGGCGCGGCCAAGGCTACCGGAAAGGTCATAATATCAACCCAGGGGAAGCTTGACGGGATTGCCGTACGCGTCCCGGTGGCAGACGGCTCGCTGACAGACCTTGTCGCAGTCCTGAAGCGCAACGTCACCATAGAGGAAGTCAACGCGGCAATGAAGAAGGCGGCCGAGGGCCCGCTGAAAGGCATTCTCGAGTACAGCGAGGAGCCATTGGTCAGCACTGACATCCTTGGTAATCCGGCTAGCAGCATCTTTGACGCGAAGTCCACCAAGGTCATCGGCGGAAACCTCGTCAAAGTCCTGGCTTGGTACGACAACGAATGGGGGTACAGCAACAGGCTGGTCGAACTGATGGAGAAGGTGGGGAAACAGTAATCATTCCCCTTCTTTTTTTCTTTGAAGGACTTGTCGGATTATGGTAGGTCACATAGACTATCCTATGTGCTATGCTGTTAGGGATTAATTTGCTTAAAGGCCGACATTTCCAGGCCCTTCAGGACGGTGCCTGACGGCAGGAGGGAGTGGAGGGAGTTTTTTTTCAGCGGCTGAAAGTAATGACTCAGACTGCGACTTGAAATATTTTTTATGCGCGGCTAATTGCTCCTCTGGTTTGCCGGTTGTTTTGGCGAGATTCGGGAATGCCGACAATTCATCCAAGGCTTTTCTGGGATTTCCACGGTATTCCCCCAGTGCCGACGCCATCGTCGAGTTGAATCTTGCCGCAAGGATTATGCTTGAATAATTATAATTCTGGAGAGGAGTAAGGTGGCCTAGCGACCGTTCCTGCTCGTCGTAATACTGAAGCTGGCCGTGTTCCTCCAGATACTGGTTGGCTTTTCCAACAGCAGCAGCGGTTTTGCCTTTGGATACCATGCTTGATGCAGTGGATGATATCGCCTGTAGGCCTTTTGCAAACGCTATGCTGTCTTGGAGTTTTTCAATTTCTGGCGTCCTGCTCTTGTCGACGTGCCTGATGGACAAACCCGTCCTTCGGATTAGTTCACTGACGGCCTTGACAGGTTCCCCTATCCTGCCGCTTAACTCGTCGCTCGTCCGGAGTAGTTGCTCTACGACATTCGGCGCGACTCCTGCTTTCTGTAGACCAGTCTCCCCGTATTTTATGACCAACGCAGCTTCAAGGGTTCGGCCGAGTGCGGTTTCAGGCAGTGTCTTTACAGGATTCGGGTATTCCCCAAGCTGGACGGCCTTGGCTGCAAGTTCCTTCAACGGCACCATATCCAGGACTTTATTGACATCGGCAACGCTGGGATTCGCCGGCCTGACGCCGGCTAATTTCAATCCTTCGCTCTTGTTTACTTCAATAATCATTCCTCCGGTGGGGGTTGTTTTCAGCTTGGCCATTTTGGAGTGTTTAAAATAGGTTATTATAATAAATGCAGTCTGTCGTTATAAACAGCAGTTTCATATAATCAGCTTTTCCCTCAGGCTTTTGTATACTTCGGCGACCGCCTCGTGTTCGGTTGTTTTCTCCTTGAGGTATTTTTTTAATGCGTTCAGGTCTTTTTTGTTCAATACGTCATCGAATCCCATCCCGATGATGCACGTAAATTCCTTGCGGGCGTTCTCCCACCGGACTGTTTCGGTGTCGCTTTTAGAAAGGGCGATTCTAACATCGATTTCGGTCCTGACATAGCGGCCGATTATTTTCAAGGGCTCGCCGGGGAAGCGGCTGGCGAGGGAGGACAGTATGCTGCCGCTAAGCTTTGGGCCGAGTACGCTCCCATTGACGCCTTCAGTCTTTTTTCTGGCCGGCATTTTCAGGAGGTGGACGAATTTTGCATTGCATGCCTGCAATCTTTCGCTTTTAATCGGGCTTGCATGCTGTTGGTTAATACAGAGTTGTTTTGCTAATAAAAGGGTGTTGCAGCCGGTTGTTATTACATGCTGGCTTTTTTGCTTCCGGCTTTTTATCTGAATCTCCCCATACTCTATTCGATAAATCCCTTCCATATTGGGGGCACGGTTTATGGAGAAGCACAAGAATCAAGCGGTATCTCAAGCGGGCCCGGTCTTGTTTGAGACGGCGGGGACTGTTTTGCCCGTGGATGCGGTACGAAAGGCCTTGGCGGATATTAGCGCCAGCGGCAGGGAGCGGTTTACTCTGCTTGGCGTCTGCCGGGACTTGAAGCAGGCGGACAACGAATCTTACAGGCGTCTGATGGAACCGGGCAGCCTTGCTTTGCCTATGAGGGCGGTCGAGGCATTAAGCCATGATTTGGACGGCAGGGTGGGCAAAGCTTTTGATGCAATCCATTTAAATCATCAGCAGCGTGGTTTAGGGTCTGATTGGTCGTTTGGCACGGGCAGGGATTACATGGATGGCGTTGGCAGGGTTTTGTCGAATTTTTGGGCTGAGGAGTTCGTCAGAACCGGAGTCAGGCATGCTGCCGGAGCCCGCGTCTCTGAGACGACAGAGAACCTTTCAAGGGTTTCGGACGTCGTCTTGAAGAAGACGGTTGAAACCGCTTTTTTCATGGCCGAAAATGAGCACGGCAGGCCTAGCGCCGATTTTGCGGTCGTCGCTATCGGGAGTTACGGCCGGCGGGAGATGCTTCCGAATTCCGATGTTGACTTGTACTGGGTTTATTTCAAGGACGGGAAGACGGGGGGTGTTGACAGGGGCGGCATGTTTGACCATTTGAGTGCGATTGGCAACGGGGATTTCTTCTTGAAGGTTTCCGGCTTTACTGAAGAGCTGTTGAAGGGCACGGGAATCGCCAATCACCATAAGAGGGGGCCTAAAACGCTTGACGAGTTCAAGCATGACCTCGGCCGTTTGGATGTTTGCATGGACATGTTGAATTCATCACGGGTTTACGAGACCGGCGGGATGTTCGGCATCGTGATGAAGACCGTTTCCGACGCCGCCTTCGACCCTAAAAATACGCATAGATTCATATCCCGGATGATTATGTCGCGAGCGAAGGAGACTGCCGACGCCGGCCGTATCATGGAGGAGGATTTGCTGGGCGTGGGCGGCACTGCAATATCCCTAAAGTACTCCGCCGGAGGGTCGAGGAGCACCGCGTACATGAACCATATGGGCCAGATTCTGGACCCGGATTTGCCGGAGGTGAAGATTCGAAAGACCGGAAGGGCGCTGGGAGGCCTTGCCATACTGGCGAGCCTTCCGCCGAGGCATCCACTCCACCTGAAGCCTGAGGAACACAGGCTGATTGAGGCCGCATCCTGGCAGTTGGATTCCATTAACCTTGATTTGAAGCTGCACAGCCCGAACGCGACTTCGCCTTGGAATCCATTGCTTGAAAGGGACTTGGAGTACTTGGGAGGGCTCGTTGGAATCCCTGCGGCGGAGTACAAGAGGAAGGTCCTGGATAAGACCCTCAGGCAGGTGGACTCGGTGTGGAGCCGGATGGCGGACAGGTACGGGAGGAGCGGGTTGTATGTCAGTTGATTTTATTGGCTATTTCTCCGGGATTCATTAATAGGGCGCATGCATGCCTTGGCTGAATCGTTATTTTACTTAAACGCCGTTTATTTAATGTATATGGCCCAGAGGGAAGTCAAGCATGCAATGGTGGGGGGAACGCCCGCCAACAGTCCTGTTTTGAGGCATTTTAGCGAGCTTAGCGGCGATGAGCAGCTGGCCAGGGTTAGGCAGCTTTTTGAAAGCACGCCTCCTTTGAAAGCCGTCATTGAAAGGCAGGAAAACGCATGGAGGAGGCGGGGGATAAAGCCCGACAGGCAGGATTCGATGAGGGCTAGCCTGACGAGGAGCCATGGGGCTTATCTGACGCTATTGACTACCGCGATGTCCAGGCTGGAGGCCGGCGGCGATTTCAGCGAAGGGCAGCTGCGAAGGGAGGTCAATAAAGCAGCGGGCTTGAGTTTGGGCGGGGCCACGGTGTCGAACTGGCTTAACAAGTCTACTCCAAAGTTCATGGCCAGGCAGGTTTCCGAAGGCGTCGCAGTTATTCCATCCAGGGAAGACCCTGACTTCGCGTTTTTCTGCTGTTTCACCTCCGCACAGCGGGGGAGCCTGCCGAACCACAATCTGAAGGTCAGCAACGAGGACGCGGGCGTTGTGGGCGTAATGCGCTTTGAGGCAAAACGCCTTTTGGGCAAGACGCCTACTGCAGACGACCTTAAAACGGCATTGCGTCCCGAGGGGCTGTACTCCTTCCAGCTTGAATGCCCAAAAGTGCTTGACTACCTCAGAAAGGCGACCGACGGGGAAAAAGGCCTTGCCTGGGGCCATCTCAAGAGCAGGGACGAGCGCATCGAGGGCGCTAGGGGTTTCCTCGCGGCGAACAGTTCGGTCGTCGACAGGGGGCGGGAGAAGGCGCATCCGACTGTGAGGATGACCAAGAATTTTCCCCCGCTGCCTGAAGGCGAGGAGCCGAGGCTTTTTGCGGACATGCAGATACTGCTGGCAAGGCTGGGAATCAACTCGTCGCTCTTCGAGTACAGGAAAAGGGGTATGTGGATTTTGGAAATATGCGGACTGAAAAGCCTTCTTGAAGTGAGGAGACTGCGCCTCCTGCCTGACCAAAAACACCGCAAGCTCGAGATGTTATTCGAAAGAAGGGGGGACGAGACATTGCGGCCGTCTGCGCCTGCAGACGAGGAAGCCAAGCTGAAGGCCATCCGCAGGAAGGAGAGGACGCTTTACGGCAGCGTCAATAATATCCCACGCGGAGGCGTCCCGAAAACAAAGGCCGTTAACGAATAGCGCGTCTTATTTCTTCTTGTCCTCGTGGTGAGGGTGTTTCAGCATCAGGCTTATCACTGCGGCAATCGCGCACAGTATCCCGGTCGGTATGAACGCCCACTTGTAGTTTCCTGTCATGTCGAAGACTTGGCCGCCGAGTATCGGGCCGATGATTCCGGCGACGCCGTAGGCCGTGAAGACGAATCCGTAGTTTACGCCCACATTTTTCGTCCCGAAGTAGTCGGCGGTCGCGCTTGGGAATAGTGCGAAGTTTCCTCCGAAGTTGAATCCGACCCAGGCCGACGCTATTGCGAGCAAGAGGCCGGACGAGCCCATTTTTATGAGGACGAGCATCATGGCCGCCTGGAGGATGAACATGAAAGCCATTGATTTGGAGCGGCCTATCTTGTCTGATGCCGTGCCCCATAGGATTCTGCCTGCGCCGTTGAACAATGCGAGTATTCCGACCGCGCTTCCGGCCGTAAGCTTGTCAAGCCCGGCCCAGATGCCGAACGGCTTTAGTATGCCTATCACCATGAGGCCTGCGGTGGCTGCGAAGGTGAATGAGAGCCAGAGCATCCAGAATTGCTTGGTTTTCAGCATCTCGTTCCAGTTGTAGTCCTCGACCGCTCCTGCGGGAGTCTTTTTGGCCGGCGGCGTCCATCCTTCAGGAAGCCAGCCTGCAGGAGGATTCTTCAGCAGCTGGGCGCCAACGACCACGGTAAGGAAGAATATCCCGCCAAGGTAGAGGAACGCCTTCATCAACCCAGCTGAAAGCACAGGCTCGGATTCTATCAGGGACGAGCCGACAATCTGGAACAGCCATGCGCCTGCGCCGAACCCTGCGACCGCAAGACCCGTCACCATCCCCCGCTTGTCCGGGAACCACTTCACGCAGGCCGCAATCGGGCAGACATAGCCAAGGCCTATTCCTGCCCCGCCAATCAGCCCGACTGTCAGCGTCAGGGCAATGAAGTTTCCGTTGGTGAAAGATGCGAGGGCGTATCCAAGCCCTAGGACGATTCCGCCAGCGGTTGCGACAATGCGGGGGCCTATCCTGTCCTGAAGCCGGCCGGCGAATATCATCACCAGTGCGAAGGACGCCAGGGCGACAGAGAATATTATCTGAGTCTCTGTGGTGGAATAGCCAAACGCCTTCTTCAGGGGTTCGACGAATATGCTCCAGGAGTAGATGGCGCCGAGGCAGAGCTGTACCAATAACGCCCCGGCGACAACCAGCCAGCGGTTCTGGTTCATTGCTTGCCTTTCAACAGGACTTCGACCACGCTCGGGTCTGCAAGGGTCGTCGTGTCCCCGATGGCTTCCATGTCCGCCCCCTCGGCAATCTTCCTCAGGATGCGGCGCATTATCTTGCCGCTTCGCGTCTTTGGCAGCGCATCGGCGAAATGGATTTTGTCAGGCTTCGCAATAGGCCCAATCTCGTTCGAAACGTGCTTCCGGAGCTCCTCCTTCAGCGCGTCCGTCTTATCCCGGCCTTCCTTAAGCGTCACATACGCGTACAACGCCTGACCCTTGATTTCATGCGGGTATGGGACGATTGCAGCCTCAGCGACAGCCGGATGGCTGACTAAAGCGCTTTCGACCTCGGCCGTTCCTATGCGGTGGCCGGACACGTTGACGACGTCGTCTATGCGGCCCATGAGCCAGTAGTCTCCGTCCTTGTCAACCCGGGCTCCGTCGCCCGTGAAGTAAACGCCCTTGAAGCGAGTCCAGTAGGTCTCGACGAAGCGCTCGTGGTGGTTCCAGACGGTGCGCATTATGCCGGGCCACGGCTTCTTGATTACGAGATAGCCGCCTTCGTCGACTGCGGCAGGCGTGCCGTTCTCCTTCACGACTTCGGGAATTACGCCGGGGAAAGGCCTGCTTGCAGAGCCGGGCTTGAGGGTGTTGACGCCGCCCAGCGGTGTGATGAGTATGCCGCCGGTCTCGGTCTGCCACCATGTGTCGACAATCGGGCACCGCTCTTTGCCTACCACGCGGTAGTACCAAAGCCATGCTTCCGGATTGATTGGCTCGCCCACGCTTCCAAGAAGCCGGAACGTGCTCAGATCGTGCTTGTTAACCCACTCGTCGCCGTACTTGGCAATAGCCCGAATAGCTGTCGGGGCGGTGTAGAAGACGGTAACCTTGTGCTTCTCCGAAACCTGCCAGAAACGGTCGGGCTCTGGGAAATGGGGAACGCCCTCGAACATCACAGTAGTCGCGCCGTTGGCAAGCGGGCCGTAGACGATGTAGCTGTGGCCGGTAACCCATCCGATGTCTGCCGTGCACCAGAATATGTCGCTGTCGCGGTGGTCGAAAATCCACTTGAATGTTATGTACGTGAACACCATGTAGCCGCCGGTCGTGTGGACTACGCCCTTGGGCTTGCCGGTGGTGCCGCTCGTATACAGGATGAACAACGGGTCCTCCGCGTCCATCTTTTCCGGCTCGCAAGTGTCGGAAATGTCCTTCGCGTCCATCTCCTCATGCCACCAACTGTCGCGGCCCTGCTTCATAGGCGTGTCGAACTTGGCGCGCTCGACGACGATAACGCTCTTGACAGACGGGCACTTGTCGGAAGCCTTGTCCGCGTTGACCTTCAGCGGTATGTGCTTGCCGCTGCGCAGGCTTACGTTGGACGTCACTATGACCTTGGACTCGGAGTCGTTAATCCGGTCTGCCAGCGAGTCGGCTGAGAATCCGCCGAACACTACGTTGTGTATCGCGCCAATCCTCGCGCAGGCGAGCATTGCAACCGGCAGTTCAGGAACCATCGGCAGGTAGATGCAGACGCGGTCGCCCTTGCGTATGCCCTTCTTCTTAAGGACGTTCGCGAAGCGGCATACGTCCCTGTGAAGCTGGCCGTATGTAACCTTGCGGACGTCCTCGTCGGGCTCGCCCTGCCATAGAATCGCGACCCTGTCCTTCTTTGAGGCAAGGTGCCGGTCAACGCAATTGTAGGAAATGTTGGTCTGGCCGCCCTTGAACCAGCGGATGACCGCCTTCTCCGGCTCCCAGTAGTGGAACTCGTCCCACTTGCGGTACCAGTGGAGCTGGTTGGCTATCTCGGTCCAGAAACCCTGCGGGTCCTTCACGGACCGCTCGTAAATCTTGTTGTATTCCGCAAGACTTTTTATTTGCGCCTTTTCGCTGAACTCCTTCCTCGGGGGTATCACCACCCCTTCCTGGCCCATAGATTCAATGGTTTTGTCTGCCATGTCAAATCACCGCAAGCATATGCAAGATGCGAAAACATGTGTTAAAAAAACTCTTAATACTTTAATTAGGAGCATATAAATGATGGCCGCATAGAGCGCATTTTACCATAATTTAACAATCATCTCAAATGACGCGCAACGCTTTCAGGCTTGCCTGCGGATAAACGCCGGAGTTTAATTATTGGCGAAGGCATGCCGGATAATTTTTATTGGCATAGTACAATAGTTTCTTTCAATGGCAGCCATAGGACGCTATGAAGAAAGGAAAGGAGGGCACGACCACGTGGTAATGGCCGGAATCGTGCTAGTCATACTCGCCCTCATAGCCCTTGTCGTGGTGATAGTTGCGTACGTGATAATCACTTCAGAAGACCAGACCGCAACAACCAAGCCCACATTAAAAACAACAGTCGCAACTCCAAAAACAACCGTCAGGACGACAAACCTCGTAACAGAGCCGACAACCAAGAACACCGCGGCAACCACGACGGCCACGACAGAAGAGACGGCAGGAACACAGGAGACTACGACCACAGAGGAATCAACGACACAGCAGACAAGCAGCCAGGCAACAACGACACAGAAAACGACAACAACCAAAAAGACAACCACCACGACAAAACCTGACAACTCCGAACTTCTCGACTGCCTAGCACTAAAGGACTGGACGCTGTACACGACAAGCGACGACTGCGACCTGTGCGCCCAGCTAGAGGAAGACGCAGGCGGCATATCCCACCTGGAAAACATAGGCCCGGTAGTGGACTGCGCTGAGGACCCGTCCGAATGCGAAAGCGCCGGAGTCAACGAAGACGAATATCCGACATGGATAGTGGAAGGCCATAAATACAAGAAATACACGCTGGATGAAATAGCCGACGCACTCGACTGTTAGCCGACTAGAAGCCTCTTCGCATCCCTAATCATATCCGCATGGTCGAAAGCAAGCTTCGGCAGCTCATCCAATCTAAACCAGCAAGCCTCCTTCGAATCGCTCCCGGCGTTAAGAACACCGGACTTCCTTTTGCACAAAAAGCAGACGGAAACAGTATGCCTACGAGGGTCACGATTCGGCTTGCTATACACGCCGACCAACCTAACAACCCTGGCCTTCAGGCTGGTCTCCTCAAACACCTCCCTCACAACAGCCTGCTCGACCGACTCGCCGGCATCCACAAAACCGCCGGGCAAAGCCCAAGAGCCGGCAAACGGCGGAAAACGACGCTTAATCAGAACGACCCTCCCGCGGTCAACAACCACCCCGTCCACAGTAAGCGAAGGAGCTTTAAAGACCATTGTAAATAATTCTTAATTTTTACATGCAATTAAATCAATCGTAAAAGCCAGGAAACTTATCCCCCGCCTTGGAGGAAGGTTTATAAACAACGCCACCCCAAGAGTAAATTACCAAATTAAAATGACAGGCAGGTACGTAACGGACGATCCAAGGGCTAGCAGAAGAGGAAGCAGGAGTATCGGCCAGCCTGATGAACTTGACGTTCGTGTCCAACAGGTAAGGGACAGAAGAACGAGGGAAGATTCCTTCAACCGTTTCTATACGTCACCATACTGGAACGGCCTAATGTGGTGCATGGCCCACCCGGCCTTGGGAAAGCCGGTGATGGACCCCATACCGGTTGCAGTAGTCCCCAGCGGTACGGGAGGCACTCCGGAATATTCAAACGCAGGCTCAATTTCATTCGGCATGCTCTTAAGCCAGGCCAAAGCCGGCCCGAAGGCATGGGCAGGTAGAGTGGAACAACAGTTCTTGTTTATAGAGAGGCCGCGTTTTATGGGCGACGAGAAGAAATTTCTCATTGGTCGAATAGAACCTACTCCCCAGGGATTAAAAGCAGTTGGTCTGAAACCGGTCGATATTAGGGAAATAAGGAATGGAGGCGTGGACCCAGACGTACTGACTCGTAGCCTGGCAGACAACCTGGAATACGCCACTAGAGACCCGGACCCCTTCGCGGGGGGGCAAAGCCGCCGTAAATTTCCAGTATTCACTCTGAACCACCTCCAGGGCGTTATAGATGATTTAGGCAGGCTTGCGGCGGGAGGCGCTAAAGAGAAGGACGTTCTAGAGAAAACTGCAATGAAATTCAAAGTGATAGAACGCCAGTGGACAACTGCGGCAAAACCCCAGTAGATAATGCCAAAAAACCAAGATTCGCTTGTATTATTACAGAAGCATAAGGCAGTTTATTATCCACACACTTTTTTTAACTCGTATTCCCTAGCGCCCAATCCGATTTTTTCCCCGTATTCGAGTATGTGAGTCCCGTCCACGCCATGCTTCTTGAAGAACGGATCTATTCCCTTATTCTTCTCCTTGACTAAATCCAGGCTCGCCTGGTCCACGGCCACCGGGTCGCGGCTCAACAGAATCCCCAAGTCGCCCATGAACGGCTCCTGCTTCAGGTCAAAGCAATCGCAGTCGTAGGTGACTCCGGTTATGAAGTTAATGAACCACCAGCGCCTTCCCTTAATTGCGGCAAGCGCGTACTCCGCAATCTTCTCCATAAGCACGCGGTTCACCTCATGTGACATGTTCCAATTAATGTCGATGGCGGAGGAAGGGCAGACTGAAATGCAGTGAGCGCAGCCGATGCACTTCCCAGAGTCGATAGAAGCCACAGTGCCCAGCGAAACCGCACCAACGGGGCAATCACGCACGCACGTGCCGCATGCGACACACCTATCGCCCCGAACAATAGGCGAAACGATGGAATGCATGTCCATCTTCCCGGCCCTCGAACCCAAACCCATGCCGATGTTCTTCAACGCCCCTCCAAAACCAGTCGCCATATGGCCCTTGAAATGGGAGATTGCGACCAGACGCTTGTAATTCAAAAGATTGCCGCCCAGCTTAGCCTTCATTGTGCGGCCGACATTGACCGGAACTTCCGCCTGCAACTCGCCACTCTCGCCGTCTAAAATATCCACCGGAAGAAAGTCAAACCCGTGAGAGCGGGCCATCGCAACATGGCTCTCCCTGACAGTCCGATGCCCGCGGTAAAGCACGTTACACTCCACAAAGGCAGCCTCCGGGAAAAAGGATTTCACGTCCATAAGCCATTCGGGCCGCACATAAGTGTCGTTCCTTCCCTCCCCGAAATGCACCTTCAGGCCTACACGGCCGGCTCCGTAATCCTTTTGGATAATGTCAAAGAAGCCAGCAGCCCCCCTGCGGAGGCTGGAAACGTCGCCGTAAAAATAAACAACCGGAGAATCCATGATAGAATACTATTCAACTACGCGATAATAACCGCGACAACAAACATTCCTAACTCAAAAAAACCAAAACTTAAAACAGGAAACGGCAGGGACAAGCCCGGCCGGCTGTTTTATTGGCCCTTACACAGTAGGTTAATGACATGGAGAGGCTCCTTGAAAACAGACTGTTTGGGATGAGCGCAAGGGATTATCTGTCATGCATGGAATCACCGCTATTGATAAACTTTATTGTGCTCTTCATAGCTTCCGCTATGGAGCTCTCAGGATTCCAGGAGGAGAGGTACGATATGATGAAATCCTTTTATATTGTGTCCACCACACTTCTCCCGGTATATGCCGGCATATTGGTCTATAAGAAAAATGGTGAGATATTGAATTCAATAACAGCCGGGGCCATTTACGCACTACTCGCCCCCACAATCACCGTATTATTCGGGCTGCTGCTAGGTTATGGGATAGACGAACTTGAGAATTTCCAGAGGTATTACACAACCTATTTAACCCGAAGCTGCGTCCTCGCGCCACTAGGCTACTTTATCGGAATGGCAGTAGACAGATACAAAACAGGAGCATTACCAAGGAAACTAATCTTTAAAAAATGATGAGGCCATCAGATAACAATCGAACGTCTATGTTAGAAAAAAGGCTGTGGGCCTGACCGGATTCGAACCGGTGATCTTCGCCTCGTAAAGGCGACGTCATAACCGACTAGACTACAGGCCCGTTTTATGGCAGGATTAATGATTGGTATGTGGCGTATTTAAGTTTTGGCTAATTTGAGTATTTTATTCCTTCTTTCTTTGGCGGGGATACAGTTGTGTAATAAAGGTTAGCGTCTCCTATTGTATTATTGTTATGAAGGTTTATCTCCATCAGTTTTTGAGCGGGACTGGCTCGTTTGACGGCAAGGCCGCTGTTTATCGCGCCATTCGTGAAGGTGAGATTGCCGTTGATGGTAAGGTTGTGTTGAACCGGCTTTACCAGCTTCGGCCCGGCAAGCGGGAGGTGCGGTGGAATGGCGCGGTTTTGAAGCCGGCCTCTAGTAAGACGTATATTATACTTAATAAGCCTATGGGTTTTTTGTCCTCCCGGCTTACTCCGGTGGAGCGCTCTTTCGGCAGGAGGAGCGTCTTCGACCTTCTGGCGGGCTTGGACGAGAAGGTCGTTAAATCGCTTTTCTGTGTGGGCCGGCTTGACGAGGACACTTCCGGGCTTCTCATACTGACGAATGACGGGGAGCTCTGTTCAAGGCTGACCGACCCGAAGTTCGGGGTAGAGAGGACTTACTCCGGGTTTTTGGAGAAGGACATGGCCGAGGAGGATATTAAGAGGATTGAGGAGGGAGTGGTCATCGAGCTCGAGGAGAACGGGAAGGTCACTAACTACAGGACGAAGAAGTGCGGTATCATGATTGACGAACGGGACCGTAGGAAGTTTGTCATAACGCTTTCCGAGGGCAAGAAGAGGGAGGTCCGCCGGATGTTCAGGGCGACAGGGAACAAGGTGAAAAGGCTTCGTAGGATTGCCATCGGCGGCCTTAGGCTCGACAGCCTTGGCATCCGGGAGGGTAAGTACTTGGTATCCGACAGGAGCTTCATAGAGGACAGGATAAGGGAGGCCGGAGCTTGTCGTTTAGGCGTCGGCCGCTATAAAACCAAGGCATTTATATAGGGCATTTGCGCTATATATACAAAGGCGTTGGGGGTCTGTTTCTATGCTCTCTACGGCTTTGCACAAATCATTTAAGACAAAATGACGCAGAAAAAAACGGGGAAAAGTCAGGGGAATGCAAAAAACGCAAAAGCAACGGACGCTGGGGCCGTAAAGACGCAGAACGATGATTTAGGCCGTTCTGAAACGCCACGGCCGGCGATGAACGTGAACAACGTCTTGGTTGTCCTTCTTATGGTTTCTGTAGTTGCTTTGGCTTACATGTACACCCAGGTTTATAACAATAATAACGGCGGCATGGACAGCATTTCGGCGGGAGCGATTATCGCATCCAACGGCACCCAGGATTCATCTGGCAGCAATACCCCGAGCCAGTATGGTACCGTTAAGCTGGAGTTCTATGTCATGAGCCAGTGTCCTTATGGAACGCAGGTCGAGGACGCAATAGCCCCGGTCCTGAAGAGTCTTGGGAACAGCGTCGCTTTCTCATTGAATTTCATCGGCGGTGAGACATCGCCCGGAGTATTCAACAGCCTGCATGGCGCGAACGAGGTCGAGGGCGACAAGATACAGCTTTGCGCAGCAAAGATCAGCCCTGACAAGTATGTGGACTTCATCGTATGCCAGAACAAGGAGGCTTCAAAACTAACGACCAACTGGGAGTCATGCGCAGCCCAGACAGGGATAGACGCGCAGAAACTCCAAACTTGTTTCAAGGGAACAGAAGGCACCCAGCTTCTATCAGCATCCATCAAGGCTTCACAGGCAGCTAAGGCAGGGGGGAGCCCTACAATCTACGTCAACGGGAAGCAGTACCAGGGCGCGCGGGACTCCGCATCCTTCATGCGGGCGTTATGCGCAGGCCTCTCCGGACACCCTGAATGCGCAAACATTCCGGCCTGCAGCACCAGCGATGACTGCACCGCTCAGCCGACCAAGGAAGGCAAGTGCGTGAATCCGGGCCAGAAGGACGCCAAGTGCGAGTATATCGACCCGACGCCGATTGACTTGATTGTCGTGAACTCCGCTGACTGCACGACATGCGACACGACATCGATACTAACCACCAGCAAGCAGCTGTTCGCGGGATTGAAGGTCAGGAATGTGGAATACGGCAGCGATGAGGGCAAAGCGCTCACCGCAAAGTACGGCATCAAGATGCTTCCAGCCTACCTGTTTGACGTGAATGTCACCAAGTCGCCGAATTATTCGAAGGTTAGCAGGGCGCTTGTACAGAAGGAAGACAAGTATCTTATCAACCCGCAGGCGTCAGGCTCAACCTACAACCCGACGCTGGTTGAAGTTCCAAAGAAACTGGACCTTTTCGTCATGAGCCAGTGCCCGTACGGCGTTGCAGCCGAGAATAACCTCAAGACGGTTCTCGAGCTCTTCGGCGACAAGATAAACTTTACTCTGCGGTTCATCGCAAGCGAAGACACGCAGGGCAAGTTCAGCAGCCTGCACGGACAGGCAGAGGTTGACGAGGACATCCGGCAGGTCTGTGCGATGGAGCACTACCCGGCCGACTACTTCAAGTACGTTCTGTGCGTCAACGCGGACATTAAGAACGTTGCTACGAAATGGCAGACGTGCGCCCAGACGGCAGGCATTGACGCGAGCGTCATAAAGACGTGCGCCGAGGGCAGCGAGGGCACCCAGCTCTTGTCCGAGAACATAAAGCTTGGCAACGAGCTTGGCATCGGCAGTTCGCCGACGTTCGTCGTGAACGGCAAGTTCCAGCAGGGCGGCGCTATGCCTGCGAACAGCATCAAGGAGCTAGTCTGCAAGTATAACGCCGGCCTGAGCGGCTGCGAGAAGACACTTGAGGGGTCGACTGCCACGGCATCGGTCCCGGCAAGCGGCGGATGCGGGTAAGTCTTTTTTAATACCCGCCAAGTTCGACACGACTCAGCTGCAGGGAGTCCACGTGGATGTGAGTCACCACGATTAATTGGCCTCCCGCAGCTATCTTGTTCAATGTTTCTCCGAGTATTTCCCGGTGGTTGCGGTCGAGGCTGCCGAACGGCTCGTCCAGTATGAGAATGCGGGTATGGGACAGCATTTCGGTCAGCGCGATTCGCAATGCTATTGCGAGCTGAATCTTCTCGCCACCTGACAGCTGCTCGATAGCCATGACACCGTCGGTCGTCCTGACCTGCAGCTCGTAGTCCTTGTCAAACGCGATTTCATTGTACTTTGGATTCTCGTTAAGCCGCTTGAAGTAGTATGTGAGCAGGCCGTTCAACTGGCTTATGTAGCGGTCGCGAAGGTATTTCTGTATGCCCTTGTCTGTATGGAACACCTCCCTCGCCTGCGATAGGACGCGCAGCTCGCGCTCCTGCGAATCCCGGCCTTCCCTGAACCGGCGGTACTCGTTAAGCTTCTTTTCCGATTCTTCATGGCGAATGTTCAATTCCATTATCCGGTACTGCTTCCGGTCGCACTCGCTGAAGAGCGCGTACCTCTTAGCGACCAGTTCGTCCTTAAGCTTGCGCAGAATAGCAAGGTCGTCATCCTTGAAGGCAATCTGGCCGACGGCTGCGGATATGTTTTCACGCCGGCTTGCGGTGGAAGATAGGCTGTCTGAGAGCGTCTTTCGCCTGGCTTCAAGGCCGGCCTTTTGCTTTACTTCCTCGGTTAGGAGTTCGATTTCTCCGCATACCTTGCCGTATTCCGCGACCTTCTCCTCGACGAACCTTGCGCCTTCGTCGCCGTATCCCGCCGCCGACAGCTTGTTTTTAACGAACGAGACCGCTTCCAAGAGGTCCTTCTCCTCGTCTGTCTTCCTTTCAAGCTCGGCCTTTAGGTAGCGGTATTCAGCATCGTTCTTCTCAAGGGACGAATACTCCTTCTTCAGTTTTTTTAGACTGGCCTGCCCGGCGTTGACTGATTCAAGCAGTCCCGCCAGCGTCTCTTTTAGTTTGCCTGCTGATTCCAATGTCGCCGCCTTCTCGGCTTCTAGGTGCTCCGGCGTCAATGCCTGGCCGCATCGCGGGCATGCAGCCTGTCCGTTGAGCCCTTCAAGGTCCTTAAGCCGGCTTTCCATGCCCTTGAGTTCGTGCTCTGACGCGGCTTTACTGGCTTCATCCTGCTTCAGCGCGTTTTCAGCTTCTGCCGCCGTTTTTTCCAATTCCGCCTTTTCAGCAAGCACGCCGCTTAATGCCATAAGGCGTTCGCGGTCGCGGTCAAGCATCATGCTTGAATGCTTTTCGTCAAGGCGCTCCAGTTTCTGGAGCAGTTCGCGCATCTCCGCGTATTTCTTGAGCTCCACGGCCTTTTCGGAAAGGGATGCGAGGTCTGATGCCGCCTTTGACATTCGTTCCAGCCTCTGGCGCACAGCTTCAAGCTCGGCAGCTGACTTGGCCGATGAGACGTCCAGGGTCTTTAATTCTTCCTTTAGCGCGTCGAGCTTTCGTTTAGATTCTTCAAGCTTTTTAACGCCGGCATCGGCCTTGGAAATCTCGCCGTCCAGCCCGGCGACCTCGGCGGAAAGCGCCTTAGCCTCTGCCTCGATTGTTTTTTGCTCGCCGCTTATCTTCCCAAGCTCTTCCGAGTACTCCCGGTCGGCGTCTTTCGGATGCCTGGCAAGCTGCTCGGCCGAGAATTCGAGCTTCAGCTTCGCCTCCTTGACGTCCTCGGCCGACTCCTTGTATACCCTGTCGAAACGCTCGAGCCCGAACAATGAGTCGAGCTTTCTTTTCCCTTCGTCTCTTGTGAGTCCTTCGACGATGGAGGTAAGCCCGCCCTGGGGTATGTAGAGAAGCTTGTCGATGACGTTCTCGTCGAGGATGTTCTGCATGCGGGCGTATACGCTGCTGGGATTGTCGCCCACGACAACGCCGTTGCACAGCATCCGGGCCGTGGACGCCTTGTCCAATAGCAGCTCTTTTTCAACGACATAGGTGCTGCCGTCCTTCTCGAACGACAACGATACTCTTGCGGAACGCTCGCCGTTCTTCAGCCGGCCCGTGTACTTCCTCGCAGTCTCCGCGAACACGAAACGGATTGCCTCAAGGATGCTGCTCTTCCCGCTGCCGTTGCGGCCCTCGATTTGCAGGCCGCTTGAGAGGTCGAGGCTGAGGCTGCTGTGGCAGGACCAGTTCTCAAGCTCTAAGGTAAGGAGGCGCATTGTATGTCGGATATTATTTAGGAGAGGGGATTAATTACACGCCCGGCATGCGGATTATTCTGGATTGCGCCGCGTTCTTTTATTTCCCGTCTCCTATGTCTTATTCTTATGGCAAGATTTTCAGGCATACCCGTGCGGGACATCAAGCTGCAAAAGGGCGTGACCGCGTCCGAACTGGTGGAAGGCATGAAAGCCGGCGGCGGTTTCACAGCCAAGAAACTGGCCGTTGGGGTCGACATTCTGGCCGAGATGCTGGATGACGAGGAGAGCCTTAACTTCCTGAGTTTTCCGGCGGCGCTGGTTTCCACGGGCGTCAGGGGCGTCTTTGCCGAGCTTGCGAAACGAAAGCTGTTTGACGTTTTCATAACGACCTGCGGGACGCTCGACCACGACCTTGCGCGGGTGCACAAGAACTATTATCACGGGGACTTCATGATGGACGACGCGCTGCTCCACCGCAAGGGCGTAAACCGGCTGGGCAACATAGTCATACCAAACGAGTGCTACGGCATAGTCCTTGAGGACAAGATGCGGCCGGTGCTTGAGGAGCTTTACCATAAGGGCATGCGCGAGACATCCGGCTATGAGTTGATATGGGAGTTCGGCAAAAGGCTGAAAGACAAGGACTCCATACTCTACTGGGCGGCCAAGAACGAGATTCCAATAATCGTGCCCGGCATACTCGACGGCGCCTTCGGCAGCCAGCTCTATTTCTTCCAGCAGGCCCACCGGGATTTCAGGCTGAACCTGTTCAAGGACGAGGACGTCCTAGCCGAGAAAGTGTTCAGCGCCAAGAAGACCGGCGCGCTCATGATAGGCGGCGGCATATCAAAGCACCACACCATCTGGTGGAACCAGTTCATGGGCGGGCTCTCAAGAGCAGTCTACCTGACGACTGCGGTCGAGCACGACGGCAGCCTCTCAGGCGCGCGAATACGCGAGGCCGTGTCATGGGGCAAGGTGAAGGAGAAGGCCAAGTATATTACCGTTGAAGGCGACGCGAGCATAAATTTGCCGCTGATGATGGCCGCGGTATTGGACAGAATCGGATGATGGACTTTTTAGGGCCGTTATTTTGGCTTTGCTTGTTGAATGCGCGCTTGAAGGCGTTCGGCGGAAAGCTCGTAATCCTTTACAGGGATTTGCGTGCCGAATGCTTCATTCACCTTTTGATTTAGCTGCGCAGCTGCTACCAGATGCCTTGCCCTTGCGCCTTTCCATTGCCAGTCTTCAGGATGGCTTTCCTTGCTTAAAGGAACCTTGGGGATAATCCTTTTTTCAGCAGTCACTATGTCGGACGGTTTTTCCATGGCCATGTCGACGAAGTCGCGTATATCCGCCCCGGTTAATGACACCCCTTGTTCCGGCCTGAGCACGTAGCTCTCGTCTCCGGATGTTACTGCTTTGATTAACCTGCCTTGCACCGGCGTAAGCCCCTGGGCGAACGTCTTTACCATCGCGTCAGCAGTATCTTCTATGCGGACAGGCTTGCTTGCGGGTTTCGCGAGTATGGGGGCTTTAGTGTCCACAAGCTCAATCTCCCGTTCTGGAGGGCTCTGGGCTTGTTTTGGCGGTTGTTCTCCCGGCGGTTTCTCACTCAGGGTCATGTGATAAGATGAGTAGTATAAGCTTAAAACCTTTTTTTAGCCACCATCCGGCCTTTCAGGGGCGCTCCGGCCAGGCAGGCCGTGTCTTACTGCTGCTTTAATCCGAGGGTGTTGCGCTTAGTGTGGTAAGCCTTGAGCTTGTCCGCATCAAGCTCGTAATCCTTTACAGGGATTTTTGTGCCGAACTCTTGGTTTACGGCCGCATTGAGACGGGCCGTTGCCATGACATACCTTGCCCTGCGTCCGGCCCAAGGCCAGTCTTGCGGGTTAGTGTCCGTCCCCCGCGAGACCCTTAAGAGGATGGCTTCCTGTATTTCAGTCAGTCTTTCCGGCCGGGTCTTGGCAAGTTTGACGAAAGATGCGATGTCATCAACTGTTGGCTTTGACTGTTCAGTAGGGTTGGTTACATGGACGGGGTCTCTGGCTACCACTGCTTTGATTAGCCTGCCATGCCGTTTGTTCAGTTTGCCTGCAAGAGCTTGTATTTTAGGGTCTATTTTGGACGGCGCTTGGCCTGCGTCAGCCTTGTTGCTTGGAACCGGTGCCGGCATTGCGTCGTCCGCTATTCGTAGTTCGACTTCTTCCGGCTTTCCGGAGGGTTGTATCTTATGGTTATCAGGTTGTTTTAAGGTCATGTGATAAGATGGGTAGTTTAGGCTTATAACCTTTTTTCAGTCGTTTACGGCAGATAGCGCTGGCGTGTTTCACCCGAGGAGGCCGTATTTCTGCTTCAGCTGGATTTTCAGGTCCTGGATTTTTTTCTGGCCTTCGGGTGTCGTGAGTTTTTCGGCGTATTCGTAGACGCGTGCGTATTGCTGCATTGCGTTTGCGGCTATCTGCCTGCTTTTGATGCGTATCCCGCCGGTTATTTCCCCGTGCTCGTCCCTTATGAAGAGGTATGCCTCCTGCGGGTCTTTCTGCTCCATTATCGCGATGTCGAGGCCGGGCTGTTCTTCGGAGTGGCGTATGTCGAGTTTGGGGTTTGTCTTGGCTTGCGTCTCCAGCTGGTTTATTATGGCCTGGCATTCCCGGTAGGCGAGCTTTGGGTCGCCGTGTACTCTGAAGGCCTGGTTGAAGAGGTAGTCTATGTCGAGTGTGGTGAGGTATTCTATCTTGAGGTCTTTTTGCTTGAGGCATCTTTTCCAGAGGGTTTCCACGTATTCGAGCCGGTCTATGCCGGCTGCTATGTTGTAGGTGTATGCTATGTTCGGGAAGTTTGCGACGACGTGCAGCACGCTTGCGTTTTCGAGGGATTTCACCATTTCGGCGTAGAGCGCTCTGTGCTCGTAGTAGCCGACCATGGGGTGTTCGGCTTTTAGCATGTGTTTTTTGAAGTATTCCTCCGTGTTCTCGCATGCTTTTTGGAATTCAGTGCGTTCGTTGTCTATTTTTTCGCGGTGGCGTGCCAGTGTATGGCGGATGCCGTCGTAGTTTACGCGGTAGTTTCCCGCGTTGTCTTTTCTTATAAGGTTTTTTTCTGCGAGGGCTTTTAGGATGGTGAATAGGTTTGGTTTTTGTATGGTCTTGCCGTATGTTTTTGAGTATTCCTTGCTTATGGCCTTCGGCCTGATTTCAGTCTCCCTGTTTTCGAGTACTTGTATGGTTGAGAGTACTTGGAATTGTTGTTCGGTGGTTGAGAGCCATTTGCCGAGATTTGTGAATTCTGATTCTATCATGGTATTTTTTGTTTGTTTGTTTTTTTGAATGGCAGGTATGAACGGACATATACTATATTATTATACATACTTTTATACCATCAGTGGCAATTTCATATCATCAACAAACGGGGTGACTCAAATGAAAGAAATAAAAATCGGAAACAAGGAATACGACGTGATAGGGGAAAACAAGCTGACCGCAAGAATCTTCGAAGCGGTAGTCGCAAGAAGCAGCACCATCGCCGACGGCCTCGACCGGGCATGGAAGGAAAACTACAAGCGCAAGGAAGGCGAAACCCCAAAACCGACATACAAGCACACCATCTACCTGGGCCGGGACGACAACGGCAAAAACCTGCGCGCAGGAATAGCGGTGTTCAACAACAGCGTCGTCGTGCAGACGCTAAAGGAAAAATGAAAAAACGCTACGTTGGAGTCGTACACGTGAACGGCGAAGGGGACGGAGTCATCGAGATACTCTCCGAGGAAAAACCCACGCCCTCGCTCCAGGACATCGAACAGCGCACAAAAGTTGCGGCAATCGGCCGTGTCCCCCTAACGGGGGACTTTTCTTAATTAAGCCTGGCTATCTTCAGCTCCTTTTTCACCGGGTCGTATTCTATGAACAGCTTGTCCTTGTTCTCAAGCCTCATCTCCTTGACCAGGTCCTTGGGGATGGTTATCTGCCCCCCTCCCCACGGGAGCTTGTGGTAGCGCCCTACGTCTCGAGTCATCTTAGGATAAGTATTGGAGGACGGCCTTATAAACTATTTAAGTTTCTATAAAGAAAAACTTAAATTCAGAGGCAGATACCACACAAACGGCATCGCCAGCCAGCATTATTTAAATACAAAAGAGACGTATAGTGATAATACAAAGAGGACAGGTGATGCACAAAATGAATCATGCGCGCATGACAGCGTATCTGGCCATAGCCGGCTTATTGCTTTTTTACGCGGCCATCGCAATGGCGGCCCCGGCGAACGACAATGGAAGGGACAACGACAATGCAAAAAATCCGGACATTGAACGAGTGGACTTCATCCACTACGCAAAGCCCTCCAATCACGGAGCAGGACAGAAGACCGTCTAGTGCTATAAGCTGATGGGAGTCAAGTTGGGCAGCATACAGGTAAATTATTCTATCAATCCCATTAATCCGCAAGGTCTGACCGAGAATTTTGTAACTTCAGCGATATCAACATCTGCCGAAACGTGGGACGATGCAACTACAAAGGAGCTGTTCAAAAACCAATACACCATTGACACCACGGCGTCTTATGGGAACTTGGATGGCAAAAATGCCATCGCATTCGGCTCCTACCCGACCAACGGCGTGATAGCGGTTACCTCGGTGTGGTACAACAGGAGAACAAAGCAGATAACCGAGTTTGACATACTCTTCAACACTTATTACACATGGGGCGACGCAACCGTCGATTCGTCGCTGATGGACCTGCAGAACATAGCAACACACGAGTTAGGCCACGCTGTCGGATTGAGCGACCTTTACACGCAATCGTGCACCGCGGTGACTATGTACGGCTACTCCAACAACGGCGAAACGAAGAAGCGGACTCTGGAATCGCCAGACATTGCCGGCCTGCAGAGCATGTACGGTTTGTGAGGAGGCATCTCGCATTACCCCCTCTTCTTTTTCTTTTTTTCTTGCGCAGGGGGCGGGAGCATTGTAGTGCCTAACCGGACGCGCCGGCATAGATAAACAGCAGGTCAAAAAACAGGTTGCCGAGGAAATGCATCAAGAAACTCGGCAGTATGCTCCGGCACCGAACGTCAATTTCGCCGAAGACAAATCCTGCGAAGAACGAGTAAGGCACTTCCAGCATCGGCTTTCCCAGGTGCATCAGCGAATAGATGACGGCATGGATGATATTCCCATGCCGGGTTTTCTCTTTCAGGAATCCTAGCAGGAAACCCCGGTAGAAGAACTCGGTCGAAAACAGCATCACTGCAACCGCCAGCTCATACAATAAAAAATCGGATAGACTGCCATAAGCCGGCTTCCAGAGGGGATAATAGCCTCGGAATGAATCAAGACCGCTGCCGTAAACCATAAACGGCACCGCCAGCGCGAAGATGGCGGCACTGTACGCAAGCCCGCGCTTGACACTGCCAAAGGACAGCAGGAAATCATGCAGCCTTCTGCCAGAAAGGAGTATGAAAGACGCGGGAATCATGAAAAGCAGAATAAAGTCCAAAAACGCGTTCGGGAAAAACCCCGCCGTAAAAACCCGGCCGGCCGCAAGTATGCCGAGCGAAAGCATTATCCAGCCGTACCGCATGAAGCTATTCGACATAGACGAGGGCTGCGACAACGCACCCATAGCCATTCTTTGGAATGCCCGATAACGTTGCGATTTTGGTATCGAAGGCAGCCACAGTCATTTCACGCGCGTCAGCCATCTCCGCAAGCTTGCGCCCGATGTCCCTTTTGCACTCCTCCGCATTCTTGTTGCCATGGTCCTCGACAACCAGACCATAGGAGTCCTTGCCGCCCCTGCTGCAGAAAACCCAGCCGATACCGGCGGTGATATCCTCGCCCCCCCGGCCGTCCTCCCTCGACAGGACGGTAAACGTCACAGAACCGGGAGTTATTTCCACCGGCTTGATCATCTTAGCTCCGGCCGGCAGTATGGACGAAACGCAGACAAGGTTGCACTGGGACACGCCGGCATCGTGCAATGCGCGGTCGAATGCCATCAACCCGGAATTCTTGCTTACGCCCTTGCCGGACACGACGAAGAACCTCCTTAACAACATGGGTAATATATGTGCCGGGGAGGGTTAAAATGAAATTGAAGAGTCAAGTCAGCCCGAGGCTAGCCTCGACAATCCCCTTGATATCCTCAGGCCGCCTGCCGAGCTTTATCAGCGTTGTCTTGCCGCGCACGCCCTTGCCAGAGTCCTCAAGGAGTACAAGCCCGAGCATCTGCAGCTCGTTGAGGTAGTCGCGGAACCAGCGCATCGTGACCGGACTGCGGTCGAGGCTCTTGGAAACGCTCTGGTAGTGCTCGTAGACTTCGCCTGAGAACGCGACCCCCTCGAGCGATGGCTCGCCAAGCCGCTTGTACTGGCCGCCCTTCGACAGAAGGTCTGCGATGCTGTAGAGGACGACCTGCTGGTTCTCGGGAAGTATCTTCACGGTCTCGTACATGATGTCCTCTTCCACCTTCCTGCGCGCAGCCTTCACGTCATCAGCCTTGATGGACTTCCTGCCCTCGGATTCGGCAAGCTCTCCGGACTTTTGGAGCAGCTTCAGGGCGTACCGCGCGTCGCCGTTCGTCTGCGCGCCCAAAGCCGCGATAAGCTTGATGCAGCCTTCTGGAAGCGCATTCGCATACAGGCCGATATCAGCGCGCTGGGCGAGTATCGTCTCAAGCTGCGGCGCGCTATAGCACCTGAATATCAGCTCCTCCTCGCAAAGCGTGCTCCTGCTGCGGGCGTCCAGCATCTCCTTGAAAGACGTCCGATTCGATATGCCGATAATGGAAACCCTGCCCGGGCTTATCTCGTCGTTAATACGCGTCAGAAGGTACATCAAATCGTCAACGTCCTTCACCATGTCAATCTCGTCCAGCACGACGATGAGACTAATGTTGTTCGCGCTCACGACGTTCTTGAGCTTTTCGAACAGCTGCGTCGGGTCAAGCCCGGACAATCCCTTGTTCCTGCGCCCTTCCAGCGGGCGCTTTTCCATGCCCTCGGCATTCATCGAATCGTCGGATAGAATCTTCAGAAGAATCTGGTACTTGCTTCCGTAGCCCGTCCTGCAGTTCATGTACACCGCCTTTATGCAGGCCCCCGCCTTGTTGTCCTCCGGGCTGGACGTTATTCTCTCAAGCTCGCGGATTACATGGCGGACGACAGACGTCTTGCCGGTCCCCGTTGAACCGTAGATGAAGATGTTGCCGGGCTTTTCATTGCGCAACACGGGAGAGAGTATCTTGCTGACGGCCTTCGCTTCGGACAGACGGTGGGGAAGCTCGCCGGGCACGTAATGGGGGCTGAGGACGTCAAGGTTCTTGAAGACGCCCCGCTCGGCGGCCGGTTCGAAGAGTTTGTCTGTCATTTTCCGTTTTTTAAGGGAAGAATATTAATGTTTAAGCGAAGAAAAATACTTTTTATCCTACGAGTACATTAATAAATGCACATAGTAGGGTATGATGCGAGGCGAATAAAATGGTTGTTTTTGCGTTTTTCGGCGGGAAGAAGCCGGCTGGCGATGTTAACATTGAGCACATCTTGGGCGGTTTGAGCGTCCGAGACGGGAAAATCATAGAGCGCGACGACGTCAAGTACGTCAAGTCGATAG
Source organism: Candidatus Altarchaeota archaeon (assembly GCA_028712125.1). Taxonomy (GTDB): domain Archaea; phylum Altiarchaeota; class Altiarchaeia; order IMC4; family SCGC-AAA252-I15; genus VGJA01. The sequence goes on along the minus strand of JAQTQS010000006.1, from coordinate 2,732 downwards.
CTCTTGACGCCGACGGAAAGGGCATGGCGGGCGTCATCAAGGAGTTGCAGAAGGGCAATGTCGTGATTCTCAACGTCCAGCCGCTTTCCCACAACAAGCTTCTGCTCCGCGGCGTGGTCAAGGAGCTGAGGGACAGCTGTGTTAAGATGGACGGCGACCTCGCGCGCCTGTCAGAGGAGAAGATTATTCTCCTGCCGGGCGGCATGAAGGTAAGCCATGCCGAAAGCGGCGGATAAGAACGCATAGTATTTCTGAGACGGCAATTGCTAAGACTAGCGTAAGCTCATTACAAAAGCATAAAAAGACATCCCGTATTTATCACTGGTAGAGACTCTCGTTCTGGAAGACCACAATGCCCTTATCGGTAATCTTCATGGGCCGCACGTGCTGGTCCATTGACATGCCGCGCATCTTCTTTACCCTTATGGAATTGAGCCATTCTCCGCTGTGGTTGATGAAGTCGAGTTCTATGACTCCGCTGGACAAAAATTCCTCCATGACCGGCTCATGGTCTTCCTTCTCGATTGTGAGCAGCGCAGTGCAGTTGACGCTGTTTAGGAATTTCATGAGCGTAAGGCAGGCCCGGCGGTAGTCCACAGGGCTCTTCTGCATGAGCTTGAAGCTGGTCAGAGAGTCGATGACAACACGCTTTATCCCGTACTTGGATATGTATTCGCGAAGTATCGTAAGCAGGTTTGTGAGGGTAAGCTCCGGTCCCGCAATCACGCTCTCTACCTTTAGCGCCCATTTCCCGCTAAGCTCCTGTGTGCTGTCGATAATCTTAATGCGCCGAAGGTCCCATGAGAACGTCGCCATGTCGTCGCGTAGTTCGGTTCCGGACTCCTCAAGCGAGACGAACAATCCTTCCTCGCCGGACTTCGCGCCCTCCATGAGAAACTGCATCGAGAGTATCGTCTTGCCGGTTCCCGGGCCCCCTACGATGATATATGAGCGGTTCTCGATGAGGCCGCCGTTAAGCATCTTGTCAAGACCTTCTACTCCGGTCCTTACTTTCTTAATCTCGGTCTCTGGCGCCATTTCTGTTAAAGTTATTATGTCCTGTTTAAATAAAAAGCTAAGTTATCACCTGTTCATGGTATATTGAGTAAATCGGGCCTTTGGATGTCAGCCGGCTTTCCATCATAAGCACGGCGTCAACGGCGTACTGGCCGAATTCAATGTCATTGCTTTTTTGAAGGTATTCGCCAAGGGCTCCCGGATTTTGCAGAGCTTTTGCGCGGGCGAGCGTGAAGTGAGGATGGAAGTTTTGGTCTTTCGCGAATCCTATTTTTGACAGGCGCGCGTCAAGCTCGTCATGCAGCCGGATGAAATCTTTTCCGTCTTCGACTCCCGCCCATACGACGTTGATGCGGCGCGTGTTTGGGAATGCGCCGATGCCCTTTAGCCGGATGGTGAATTTTCCGAAGGATTCGATGAATTTCATTTCTTGGACGGCTTGTTGCGCCTTTGTCTCGTCTGTTTCGCCGAGGAACTTGAGCGTCAGGTGGATGTTCTCGCATTCGACCAGTTTCAGGCCGCCGTAGCCGGCTATCTGTTTTTGCGCTCCGGCGAGCCTGGCGCGGACGTCGCCGGGGCAGGGTATTGCGATGAAGCACCTCATGTGAATATATTAAAAGGATGGCGCTAAAATACATACCATGCTCCCAGGAAGGATGAATCCCAAGCAGATGGAGAAGATGATGAAGCGCATGGGCATCACGGTGGACGAGGTCGACGCCCAGCAGGTCATCATCAAATGCACTGATAAGGATATTATCATCGACAACCCGCAGGTTGTCAAGACGAAAATCCAGGGCAAGGACTCGTTCCAGATATCCGGAGACGTGAGGGAGGAGTCCGCTGACGTCAAACTGGATATAAGCGCCGACGACGTCAAGCTGGTCGCCGAACAGGCGAAGGTTAGCGAGCAGAAGGCGAAGGCCGCGCTGGAAAAGGCCGGCGGTGACATCGCGCAGGCTATTCTTGATTTGAAGTCCTGATAGGATGATTTTATTATGGGTTAGTCAGTAGCTCAATGCTTTCCAAACGCGGTCGTCTGCAAGCTTCTCCTGCACGTCCACGTCGTAATAGCCTTCAACCGGCTCCAATGCTTTCGGATAATTCTCCCACACCTGCCTGAGCGCGTTTCGAACAGTCTCAACGCCCTGGCTCGTCAGCCTTCCGAGCGGCTGCTTGCACAAGCCCTTTTGCATGCCAAGGCCGGCCATCATCGTTTTTATCGGCACTGGATTCGGGAATTTCTGCACGACTTGGGCGGTCCCGCCGCTTGGCAGTGCCACAGTCTCGGTTGTCTTCACGCCCACGACGTTGTATAATGGCATCAGCTTGTCGTCCAGTTCCTTGGCCTTCTCAACCTCTCCCTTCAGCAGCAATCTCGTGATTTTCTCGATAGGGCCGGGCGTGATGTTCGAGATGACGGATATTACGCCGCTGCTTCTTATCAGCGGGTCTGCCATCATCCTGAGTGTGTTCGGGTCGTCGCCGGATATTATGTTGAATTCGTCGTCCATTATGGAGCGGGTGCGGCGCATTCGGTCGAAGTCGCCGGTGGCTTCCTTGACAGCCACAAAATTTTTATATTCGCTGCGCAGGAGAGCCATGTCTTCCGGGAGTATCACTGTCACGCTCCTGCCGGGTATGGCGTAGGCTATGAAGTCCATCTTCGGGAACTTCTTTAAAATCACGCCGTAATACTCCCTGCGAAGCTCCAT
>JAQTQS010000005.1 GCA_028712125.1 Candidatus Altarchaeota archaeon | reverse complement strand
TCGGGCGGTTTTCAACGATTGCGTCGAGCTTGATGTTTATCTCATCATGGCGTCTTTGTATGATTCTTAGAATAGTCGTAATGTCGTCATCCGGCTTCAGCTCTTCGGATTGCTGTTCCTCGCCGTATTCTATCCTCGTGTAGAGGAGGTGTTCAGGGCATTGTCTCCTGAGGTTCTCCCTTAACTCCACGATTTTCTCCCGGTCGCCGTCCGCAAGCACTGCTGTCGTCTTGCTTCCGGCGGCAATCGTCGTCCCGGAAAGCCCGAGATGGTTTATCTCCTCCTGTACCCTCGTGCGAAGCCACGGGCTTGCGTCCCCTATTATGTGGAATTTTGCCGCAGGCATTTCAATGATTCCTCAAGCGATGCGAGCGATTCCGGCTGCTGTAACGGCTTGGATAAGCCTTTTGTCTTTTCGTACGCCTCCTTCGTGAGGAAGTTCTTGCATCCTTTTCCAAGCTTCCGGCAGGCGCGCTCGAGCGCCAGGAACGATTCGGCGTCGTGCTTGAGATAGCAGTAGACGCCGTTAATGTATTCCCGGTGTGCTCTTAAATAAGCCTCTATCCGCAATTCCGTAATCTCTATATACCTTTGCTTGATTTCTGGGGTTTCCAGCCGCTCGTCCCAGTCATAGCTGTTGAACGGGTATGAGTCCTCGAACTCCCTGGGCACAAGGCCGGCGTTGCTGACCATCACCTCATGGAAAAGCCGTCTCGTCCCGGTATTCTCCAACACCCTGGTAATCTTCTGGTGTGTTTCAGACATGGAATAGGGCTTTGTGCGGCTGCATGGTAGGATGAGGAGCATCCTGTCTTTCGGCGGGTGGTACCAGCGCGCTAGGTAGTCCTGCCACACCTCGAAGGCCGGGTTTGTGAGATACTCTTCTCCGACGCCGGTCAATGGTTTTTTAAGTTCCTGCGGGAATTTTGGCGTGAACTTGAAGGTCTCGGCGTCCAACTCGACCTTCGGGTTTCCAGCCCATTTTCCGGTTTTTTTCGCGAATTCCTCCCGGCTGAGGTAGCTCCACTCGCCGTCGAGCCATTTGCCGAACAACGGCGTGTTGCCGTGGGGCAGTAGGTTGATTAACACTACCGAGTCTGAGCGGCTGATGGCGTATTCCACGGATTTGTCCAGCACGCCGTCGGATTCTCCCGGTATGTTGACCAGCAGGTATGCCCTGACCTTCGCGCCGGCCGCCTTCAGCGTGTCTGCCGCCTTCTCAAAGTCTGCAAGATGAAAGCCCTTGCGGATGGCGTTCAGCATTGCGTCGTCGGCAACCTCAAGGCCGACTGCGACGGTAAGTTCGACGCCTTTGAAGTCTGATAGCGCGCTTTGCGTTATGTACTCCGGCCGTGATTCTATGGTTAATCTTCGTATGCCGTGTTCCAGGCACTGTCTTGCGAACAGTTCCCTGGAGCGTTTCGGAACCTGTTTTTCGTCCAGGAAGCTTCCCGAGCCGAACACCTTTATGGTGTCCGTGCCGGCGGAAAGCCGGCTGAAGAATGCTAGAAATTCTCTTGCAAGGTTTTCCTCCGTCGGCGTTTGGCCTCTGAGCCTTCCGTAGCCGCAGAATGTGCATGCATGCCAGCTGCAGCCTCCTGATTTCAGGATTAAAGTCGCCTCTGGCATTTTATGTTTCCGGCTCTTTGGGGTCTATTGGCGCATCTTGCCCTTCCAACTTACCCGCTTCTTCCTTGAGCTGCTGTTCGAGCGTCTTGCGCCTGTCCCTGAGCCGTTGTATGTCCAATGAGAGCGTTTTTTCAAGTTCCGCCTCCTCCTTCTCGATGACGGCGGTTCGCTCTTCCAATTGCTTGTTTATTGTTATTATCCTGCTCTTTTCACCGAGCAGCCTTTCCTTAATCCTGTCTAGCACTTCCTCCGTTTTCTTTAGTGCGCTCTCTTTTTTGGACAGCTCCTCCTCCTTCTGTGATATGGCTTTTTCCCTCTCGTCGGCAGTCCCTTTGCCTGAATCCTTGGCCTTAGCGATGGTAAAATCTTCTCCGAGCAATGTTGAAAGCTCCTCCTCTTTTTCAGCCAGAACCTTCTCCCGCAATTTTAGCTCCTCCTCGCTTGAGAGGGAAGCGTGCTGTTTCTTCGCATCATCATGCTCTTTTTCAAGCAGCTCTTTTTCGGCTTTCAGCTCGCTTTCTATCTTCGATCTCTCTTCGCGCTCGCGCTCAAGTTCGAACCTCAGCGCATCAACCTCGGCGGATGACGACTCGCCCTGCTTGACCTGCCGCTCCAGTTCCAGCAGCCTGTTCTGGACTTCCGACAGCCTCGTTCTGCTAGAGTCCGCATCGGCCTGTTTCTTCTTCAGTTCGTCCTTTATCTGCTCGAGCCTTTCCTCAAGGTTGAGCCTCGTCTGCCGCTCCTTGGCGAGCTCCTGCTGCTTTTCAACGAGCTCCCTGCGCTCGTTTTCCAGCTCGTCCTCGAGCGTTTCCTGCTTGGTCTTCTTCTTGCCTGACCTGAGTCGTTCGAGCAGGAGTTTCGTCGGCCTTAATACCTCGTTCGGCGTCCCGGCGTTTTCCCGCTCTATGAACTTTTTCTCCTCGAGCGATTCGGACCACCGGTTCAATGTGTTGCGTTCGACCGACAGCATTTTGGCGGCTTCTTCCGGCTGCACTTCGCCGAGCTTTAGAATAAGCTTGAGAAGGTCCTTCGGATTCCTCGAGTCCTGTGATTCGACGATGTTGCGCAGCTCTTCAAGGCTTTTCTTGCGCGTTCGCTCCTCCTCCATTATCTTGCGCCACTGCTCCCTCTCCTCAAGGTTCTCATCGGCCATTATTCCTTAAATTATTAAATTATCGTTATATACTACTCCTATAGCTGCTTTTTACCACTTTTTTTATGTCGCCTGCCTTCTTGTCGCCTATGCCGTCGACCTTCATGAGCTCGTCCTCTGGCGCGTTCATGACGTTCTGCACGCTGTCGAACCTTTCCAGCAGCCTTTTTGCAAGTACGGCGGACACGTTCGGCAGCGATTCTATTACGTACTGCTGCCGCTCGGAGTTCGTCATCGGCTTTTTCTCGCCCCTCAGCGATACCTCCTTTTTTTCATACTCCTGCTCTCGCTTTGCTATCGCAAGCAGCAGGCCGGCGGTGTCTTCCTCGTCCTGGCTTGGTATCACCGGTATGCCGAAGCTTGTCGCAATAGCTGCCAGAGCGCCCCTGACCGCGTTCGGGTGTATGTTGCGCTGCGTGTACAGGTCGCGGAAGCCCTCGAGTATGAGCACCGGCCGTTCGAAGTTGCGAGACAGCTCCGCGGCCTGGGCGAGGAGCCGGCCGTCGAGCATTGACTGCAGGAAGTCGGCCACCGTCTTTCTTTCGGCGCATGTGCGGTCGCTTAGTATGTAGTCGCCGACTTCCAGATTTGCTAGTTCGATTTCAGCCTTTTCCTTTAGGAGCTTTTTTATGTATGGGCTTTCCCTGTTGTCGACGTAGACCTTCATGCTCTTTTTCTCCTCCTTAGGGGAGTATGCGAGCAGGCTCTGCTGCCCGATTGGATTAGAAACTTCTTCTTCTGCCTTAATATGCATTTTCCCGAGGCTCTTTATGTTCCTGCGCATCGAGCGCTCCTTGTGGAATGAAACCCAGTAGTAGGCCTCGTCCCGCGTGCCCTCGGCCATCAGGATTATCACCTCGCCTGCATGGCTTCTGCCGGTCCGGCCGCGGCGCTGTATCGCCCTTATCTCGGACGGTATCGGCTCGTAGAATATCACAAGGTCGACTTTCGGTATGTCCAGCCCTTCCTCGGCGACTGATGTGGCTATCAATGCAGTATACTTGCCGGCCCTAAAGTTTTCAAGCACCCGTATCTGCTCCTTCTGGCTCATTCCCGCGCCCTCCTTCTTTGTCTGGCCTATGAATTCGTGGGCGAGTATGTCTGATTCGTTCAGCCGTTCCACTATCTTTGCCGCAGTGTCGCGGTATTGTGTGAATATGAGCATGCTTTCCTTCTTTCTTTTAGCCACGATGTCCACCAGCGCGTCAAGTTTCGGATGGTCCACGCCTTCCTCCTTTAGATGGCGGACTCTCGTCATCGCATCCTTCAGCCGTTCGTCCCTGAGGAGTTTTTTCACGGCCTTCGTGTTCTGCGTTGCCATCCGCCTGAAATAGCGGTCGAGCGAGTCGATGCCCTGCGTCTCCAAGAGCTCCGTTGCATGGCTTATCTTCATTGCCGATGCCGCTATGGACGCATAGTTGTAAGGCGTCTCACCGCCCGCCAGCTCCTTTCGTATCCTGGCCTGCAGCTCCAGAAGGTCCCGTTTCATGACCTTGCCTATGTCCGACGTTTCGAGATAGCCTCCGGCCTTAAGGGCCTTATAGTCGTCCCTAAGGACGTCGTCGAGCGTTTTCTTTATCCTAAGGAACTGTTCAGGCAGCTTCACCTTAACCCATTTGACCTCCACCTTCTGGACGTAGGGCGAGACGTCCCTGTCGGATTCGGTCTTCGCCTCGACCTGCCTTATGCCGAGGTTCTCGCAGACTTCCTTAATCTTCTCTTTCTCGCTTCCGGGCGAGGCTGTGAGGCCGAGCGTCAGCTGGCGCGCGCCTTCTGTGAAATACCTTTTAGCGATATACACGTAGCTATAGTCCCCGACCGCCCGGTGGGCTTCGTCGAAAACTATGAGCGACACGTCATGCAGGCTGAGGCCGCGTATGATGTCGTTTTCAATGGTCTGGGGGGTGGCGAATATCACGTCGCTTTCCTTCCAGAGTTTCGCGCGCTCGCCGACAGGCTCATCTCCGGTCAGGAGCGCTGTCTTCTTACCGGCTGCGATGTCGTCGAATGTCCTTTTGTGCTGCACGACCAGCGGCTTTGTCGGCGCGAGGAAAAGCGCTTTTGAATCCGGATAAGTCAGCAGCCGGTGCGCTATTACGACTATCGCTATCAGCGTCTTGCCAAGTCCCGTGGGAAGAACGACGAGCGTGTTTTTCTCGATTGCCGCCGCCATTATCGTCTCCTGATAGCGCCTTAGCTTTACAGTTTCCGGCTTTATCAGAGGGTGTTTTATGTGCGTCATGTCTGCCTTACAAAGTCTTGTATTAACAGATATGCGCAATCAAGCTAAACAATGCTGTCCCGGGCTTTATCTATAAGACACTGTCTCAGTAGCTGCCCAGATTCTTCAAGAAGCTCGATTTATCCCTTATCCTCCCAACCAGGCTTCCGACGCCCTTACCGTCCAGACTGCCGTTCTCGAAATCCACATAGAACACGTACTCCCCCAGCTTTCTTCTCGACGGCCGCGACTCGATTTTCGTCAGGTTGACTTTAGCGTCTGAAAAAACCTTCAACGTCGAGTAGAGCGCGCCGGGCTCGTCCTTTACCGCATAGATGATTGACGTCTTAGCGGGACGCGCCTTCTTGCACTCCTTTTTAGACAAGGCGATAAACCTCGTCTGGCTCGCATCGTCCTGTATGCTCTCGTCCACTATACTAAGGCCGTATGTGCGCGCACCCTGCTTGGGCCCGATTGCCGCCGCGTTCTCAAGCTTTGAGAGTTCCTGCATTGCGGCCGTCGTGCTGTCTGCAGGCTGCAATCTTGCTTTCGGGTAATGCTTCTTCAGGTAGCGGCGGCACTGCGCGAGCGCGTGGGGGTGCGAAAGTATGGCGTCAATGCTTTTTGTCATCGGCTTTTTCATTAGGCATAGATTGATGTCAAGCGTCACCTCGCCGCAGATTTTCACGTCATAGGCCATGAGGTATTCAAGGTTCTTGCTCACGCTGCCCTCAAGGGAGTTCTCTATAGCGACAACCCCGCATATTTTTCCCGATGCAACTCGCCTGAAAACGTCTTCAACGTCGGACTCGTATTCAAGCGTTGCGCCTTTGAAAAGCCTTCGCGCCGCAGCCTCGGTGAACGTGCCCGCCGGCCCCAGTACCGCTATCCTGTCTTTCACTTCTCCTGTTTCCTGCAGTAGTATATGACCTTTGTGAAAACGCCCTTTACGAACTTCTTGTCAAGCTTCGTTGCGCCCGCCGCCCTTTCAAGGACCTGCCGCTCCCTCTGCCTGTCCTGTACTGGCAGTCCCTGCCTCATCTTCAGCGCGCCTATCTCCCTTGCAGCGGCCGCGCGCTGCTCGAGAAGCCTGACGATAAGCCGGTCTATCGCGTCTATCCTCCTCCTGAGGAGTTTCAGCCTTCTTTCACCTGCGCTTTCCATAGCTCCACAACGTCCAGATCGCTTCCTCCGACAACGGTCTCGCGCTGGCGTATCTTAACCGACACGGGCATCTTTACCGCGCTGCCGGCGACCACCGCCTCGCCCCTGCCCAGCCCCGGAAGGTCCCTGATGATGTCCTCGGTCACGGTCTCAACGCTCTGGCGTATGTACTCCTGGTCCGAGGGATTAACAATCTTCATTATGACTTGAGTGTTGCACTGCGACAACACGTCCGCATCAAGCTTATTGGGCCTCTGGCTTATTATGCACAGGCCGACCCCGAACTTGCGGCCTTCGCGGGCTATCTTTCTTAGTATGTTTCTTGACGGGCTGATGAGTTCGGTGTACGCCCGCGGGGCGAACGTATGGGCCTCTTCAACGACTATGAATGTAGGCGTTTCAAGCTCTCCTTCATCGCCTTTCGAGTGCCTTTTCCTGGAGTCGAATATGTTGCGGCATAATGCCGCGACGATTATCTCAGAAACCCCCTCTTCCGCTTCAGAGAGGTTTATGACAGTCAGCTGGTTTGCGCGCACCACTTCCTTCAAGGGTGTCCCGTGCGTTTTGAAGACTCCTATGCGCTCAAGCCGCTTGATACGACGCGCAAGGGCGCCTATCGTCGAAAGCGACGCTTTCTTAGCCATGCTCCTCAGGACGCCTTCAGGGAAGATTCCGGTGTCCGCCTTCTTCGCGTCCTCCTTCGCCTTCTTCTGGCCCTCCTCCTTCTTCAGGTCGTAAAGTATGTCGATGATGTTTCTGAGCACTTCAAGGTCGTACTTCTCATAGAACCTGTAGGCCATCCCGAGCAGTTCGTCGAGCAGGTCGCGCTGGCTTGCCGTAAGGTCTGTCATGAGGTTCGCGTAGTCCGATACCGAGAGAGCGCTGACCTCGACCTGTATCCTGCTGTCGCTCTCAACTCCGTAGACCCGGACTTGGCTTTTTTCAAACTGCATGCCCTTGAACTCCCCGTGTAAATCGAAGACGACGATCGCGCCCTTCTTCTTCATCAATTCCTCGATAAGCACGCCGACCGTATAGCTCTTGCCGGCCCCGGTCATGGCCAGCACCGCGCAATGCCTCGAGACAAGCTCGTTGACGTCAAGGTAGACGGGAACGCTCTCCCTCGTTGCCAGCGTCCCTATATACGCCGCTTTCGACGCGTCCTGGGCGAGTATCCTGTTCAGCTGCTCGTCTGACGCAAGCTCTACCATACTGCCCGGCTTTATGCCGTGGCGAGGCGGCTCAAGCCCGTGGGGCGTCTCATAGCCCAAGACCTTTACCATCGGCACCGGGTACTCGCCCTCGCTCAGGATTATGTCGCCCACCCGCATGTCCCGCCCGAACTCGTCAGGCAAAAGCTCGTTGGAAATGACAATCTCCTTTATCACCCCGATAATGCTGTTGCCGGTGACCGACTCCGCGACCGAGACGAACTCGTCGCGCTTGACATGCTCCTCAGCGCCCTCCTTGATTACGAAGCGAAAGGCCTTCAGAGTCGTCGAACCTATGACCTGGCCGATACTCATGCTAATTAATTACCCCGAATGAATAAATTACCATGAAGGCGCTTTTCGTCGGCCGGTTCCAGCCGTTTCACAATGGGCACTTGAAGGCTATCGATTACGTATCCCGTATCGCCGATTCCATCGTTATCGGCGTTGGCAGTTCGCAGGAGTCCAACACGCTTGAAAACCCTTTTTCCTACGAGGAGCGCAAGGAAATGATAGAAAAGTCGCTCAAGGTCCCGGCAGCCAAGTTTTCAGTGCATCCAATCCCCGACTTCGGGGACGAGGCGAAGTGGGTCGCATACATCAGGGCGAACCTGCCTGCGTTTGACACGGTCTTCACCAACGCTCCCAGGGAGAAGAAGATATTCCGTAACGCGAACGTCCCTGTCCTCAGCGTCCCACTCTACGACCGGACGCTATGCAACGCAACAGACATAAGGCGCAAGATGTCCTCAAAAGACAAATGGGAGGCTCTCGTCCCGAAGGAGACGGCAAGCGTCATAAAGAAGGCCGGCGGCGTAGGAAGGATAACAAAGCTAGTTCTGGCATAGCCTAAAGTTCAGTCCTGCCCTCTCATCAGCGATTCGAACATTACTGCTTGCATGGCGAGCGCTGGGTCGCCCGAAGATGTTGCGTTAAGAAGGATTCTCGAAAGTTTAGTGCTTTTCCTGAATGCATCTATTATCGCCGCCGACTCACCTGCAGGCCCCCCGGCCTTTTCCTTGCCTGCCGTAAGGTAGGCGAAAGGCGAGAGCAATGCGAGGCACCGCATGGTCATCTTGTCGTCGTCTCGGTCGAAGTAGTCTATCGTCGGCTCTATGGCCTTCACCCCGATGTTCACAAGCGTTATGCCCAGCATTCCAAGCTCCATAGTGCTCTCAGTCTTCATGGACTGGTCGAGAATCGGCTTTATCGCCTCCTCCCCGACGTTCAGCAGGCCCTCCAAAGCGACATAGTTCGGAAGCCCCTGGAATACAGTCTTTCCCGAGAGCGCCCTGAGCGTGCGCGGATTCTTGCCTAAAACCCGGGCCAGTACGAACACTCCCGCCTGCCCCAATTCAGGGTGCAAATCACCGGCGCCTCCCTTTTCCTCAGTGGCCTGGTTCAGGACTTCGCCTACGACTTCCTCAGGCATGCGCCGGCCTACCTCTGAAAAGAACGTCATGGCAGCCGCCTTGTCGAACCTGTCATTGTAGAATGTTACCATGCTGCCGAAGTCCTCTGAGATTATCTTAAGCAGCAGCGGTGTGGCATGCGTTATAACGCCAGCAGCCTGCGTCCTGTCCCCTCCGGCGATCATATCAAGGGTCTTCTTAGTCACACCCTCTATCGCGTTATGCCTCCTCCACACGTCCATGCCGGCCATCGACGCGTCAAGCTCCGCAATCTCAAGGCCGACGCCCGGGTTCATCATGCCGAGTATCTTTTTCGCATCTGTGCCCCTGAACGGATGCGTTTCTGTGTCCTCAAGGCCGGTAAGACTGCCCCGGATATAATCCGTCACGCCCGGCGCCGGGTTTAAGTGTGTAATCAAATGATAGAAAAACTGGAATCCCGCCTGGCCCTTCGGCCCGAAATTGTCAGCGCCGAGGAGGTCAATCATCGTATCTACTGCCTTTTCCCAGCCTTCCTTCTCTCCAGCGACAAGCTGTCCAATCCCGTCTATTACATCAATCGGTGCGTCCATTCCGCCTGATACGGCCTTGTTTAATCGGGTCATTAACGAGCCGAAAGAAGTTGATTTCAAATCCTTTCCACTCGCCTTTCCACCGGCCTTCAGAACGGGCATGACACCAAACTCGCCCAGGCTAATAGACGGCTGTGCAGGCGAAACACCCCCGCCATCCGGCTGTTTAATACCAGCCTCCTTTATCGGGCCAAGCTGCCTCAGGAGGTCGTGGGCCATTGGTTTTTCAGGTTTCCTTAGATGGTCTTCTGGCTGGCGTTTTTTATGCATGGCATTTAGAATAAGGGCGTTCTCGTGTAAAAACAAGCGAAGCTTTCCAGCGATTTTAATTAATTCCTACATGAAGCCCAGCGCGTCTTCAATCCTGCCGAGCTCTATCCCGGACGATGTGGTGCCGGCGATGTAGCCGTTCGAGTTTGCGATTACTCCCGATTTCACATAAGGCACGCCGTAATTCACGGTGCCGCACATGCCCTTGACCTTTAGGACGTTTTCGATTTCCTGAAGCTGGCCTTCGGCGTCGTGGTGCGCTATGAAGCCCTTGTTCGTCGCGAGCAGGCAGGCGCCGGATTCCGTCGATGACGCGACCTTCATCTGCGCGACTTCGACGTCCAGCACGTCCCTGATAACCTTAACGTCCTCCAGAAGCGGGCTTGCGATTGCCCCATGGTCGTTGCAGGCGAGCATGTTTCCTAGCGCGGTGTGCCTGTCATGGACCTTGCCCACGTTTACTCCGAGCCCTTCAGCGAACTTCTTAACCTTTAAAATATCATCCTCTGACACAAAGTAAGGCAGCAATATCCCGTTTGAATTCCCCTGGCAGAGCAGGCCGACGAGGTTCGTGCCGTAGACCTTCGTGCACAATGAAGGGACCTGGAAGACGTCGTTCTTCGGGAAGTTGTCCGAAAGGACCGCATACCTGTCGGTTGCAAAACCAAGAAGCCCCACGAAAGTATCCCCGTGGACGCTCAACTGTAGATAGCGCATTTTATAGATAGCTCACTCGGCCAGGACGGCCCTGACAACGCCGCCTTCCCGCTTTACAGACACTGTTATCTTGCGGGGTATGCTGGTCTTGCCCCGCGAGTGGATTCTTTCGCTGATGCTGCCGTCGATTTTAACGTCCTTAGCCTTCATATGATGCTTCAGGAATTCGCGCACGAGCTTCATCGCGTGCTTTGCCCGCATCGTCCGAACGCCGCTGAACACTTTGACCAACGGTATGACATAAATCCTCGCGGGCTCGGCCGGCTCCTTCTGCTTCTTGTCCTTGGCCGCCGGGGCTTCCGGCTTCTTCGTCTCGGGCTTCTTCTCAACAGGCTTCTCCTGCTTCTTCTCCTCTGCGGGCGTTGGCTCCTTGACCTTAGGCTTCTCCTTCACCGCCTCAGTCTTCTTCTTTTTCGGAGTCTGTTTTTCGGCCATCGTTCTTTTGGGTTAAATATATTCCACCAAAGATATAAGTTAGTGGACTAAGATATATGTCTCTGCCGCTTAAAAATGACCCTCGTAGTCGCCACCGGCGTCTTTGAATTAATCCACCCGGGGCATATCCTGTTCCTAGCCGAAGCCCGCAAACTAGGCAGCAAACTGGCCGTAATCGTGGCCAGGGATTCGACGGCATACAAGCGCAAACGCCGCTCCCATGTTCCAGAAAGACAAAGGCTGGAAATGGTCAAATCCCTAAGAATGGTAGACGAAGCCATACTCGGCGACGAAAACGACATGTTCAAACCCATAACGGCCCTCAAGCCCGACATCCTCGCACTCGGCTTCGACCAGGACTTCGACGAAAAAGAACTCACAGAAGAATTCAAAAAAAGAGGCCTAAACACAAGGATAGTCAGGCTTAACGCAGTGCACGCGGGCGAACTGTCAAGCAGCAAGAAGATAATAGAACACATAAGAAAAAAGGAATGATACAATCGGTGTAATGGATTAATAAAATAGTACGCAGTAGTTCGATTATATCTTATTAAGTTATCTCTAGCTTATACTCCGATAACAATCTCGTTTATCTAAGCCCTCTTGGAACGAATCGCATATTGAAGTGTTCTTCGTAGCTTTTGCAACGATTTCGTAGCAGAAAGGTATGTCGTGTAACTCATCTTCACCTCGTATTTTATTACATAATGATGTGTCCCCTAATTTCCAAGCACAAACGTGATAGCAATGGTTACGTGGATACTCACCTTGAATTTCATCGCAAATAGAAGCATTCAGGACTTCACTTGCAATGTTGTCTAAACAGAGCCCCCTCTGGCCTTGGCTTTCTATTTTATCACAAATTGATGCATCTCTCGTATTCTCAGCAATCTTTTCATAGCACCATACTCTTGTATCAATGTCTTGGATTTCATCGCAAATTGACACGTTTATCTTAATTATAGCATAACATTCCTCTCTACTACTTTGATTCTGTACTTTATCACATACCAAATAATCACTCTTGTTGGTAGCAATTAATGAGAAACAACTATCCCTCTGAACTGGTTCTTCTATTTGATTGCAAAGTGTTAAGTTGCCCGTAATTTGTGCTACAGCTGAGTAACAACCCCCCCTACCATATCTACAGAGCAATATATTACATCCTGATGCATCGCCAGTCTCCAAAGCGTGTTCAATGACAATTTCACCGGTATCTACTCCCTCTACCATACAATAAAATTCTTTATCAAACACAAAAAGATAAGAGACAGTCAGTATGAGATATGCGATGTAGATAATCAAATACAATATTGACAAGTTTAGTATAAACAGAAATATCCTCCAAAAAAGTGTACTTATCCCGACTACTAGTTGGTGCTTTGTTAAGAACCTAGCCATTAATGTAATGGAAAACAAACAGAAGCATAGCACTGGAAGAATTATGCTTATTCCTAGCATATACGCAATTGGTCTAATCCCGCTTTCTTGGGTAAAAGTGAGTGTGTCGTAAACAAAAAGGGTTATAATCGCAAGAAAGCAAATCACAAAATAGACTGAGAAAATCGTATCTTTTACATCCTTTACTACGTCCAAAATCATTGAATTGACTACCTTATCACTCATTTTTAAATATTTTTGAAGTTGTTATCCATTTTAGCATTAGATATAAAGAAATAACCATTAACTAACTGGGGGATTTAATCCGAGTTGGTTGTTACTTTTGGCAGATTTAAGGCTTCATTCCAGCATTTTTTTTAGCGTTAGTGCGTCTTTTTCGATGTTCGGGCTTTCTGATATTACTGTCGCTTCTATCTTTCTTTCTTTCAGTATTCCGGCCAGGTGTTTGTAGTCAGGCTGGCAGGCGCCTATTTCAAGATGCTCCAGTTCTCCCTTTTCGGAGTATTTCACGCCTGCCATGTGGATGTGCATTGGTTCTTTGAATTGCCTGCCGAATAGGTCAAAGACAGCTTCAAAGTCCTGCTTCGTCTTCAGGCCGCCATTCGACCGGGCGTGCAGGTGGCCGAAGTCTATTGCCGGCATTATTCGTTTGGCTGTCTGCGAGATTGCCATTAGTTCTTCCAGCGTGCCGAACTGGCTTTTCTTGCCTGTCGTCTCAGGGCCTAGTAGTACGTTATTGCCTTCCTTGTCGAGCGTCTCCCTAACCTCAATGATATTTTCTTGAATCTTTTGGAGCGTCTCCTCCGGTGTGACTTTTCCATAGAAGCCGGGGTGGAAGACCACTATTCGCGCGCCGAGTATGCCTGCAATCCTTGCGCTGTCTATTATCCTCTTCTTGGAGGCCTCTATCTTCTCGCTCTCAACCGAGTTTAGGTTGATGTAGTATGGCGCGTGGACCGAGAGCGAGACGTCCAGCTCTCTTGCAAGCCTGCCGACGTCCCCGGCCGCATTCTCAGTGAGATAAACGCCTCTCACGAACTCGACTTCCATCGCGTCAAGGCCTATTTCCCTGACGTATTTTATGCCTGCCTGCGTGTCGCGTACGATAGTTCCCAGCGGCACGCCAGCGGTTCCGATGCGTATCATGGGTTATATACCTTTGCTTCATGAATTTAATAGCGCTTGGCGCTGAAGGTCTGCTTTGGATTCGCTGTACGTCAAGGTAAAAAGGAAGGTTGCGGAGGAGGCGCGCATTGGCCTGCTGAAGAAGGGCGCGTTCGACAATGGCCGGAGAGTCATTGCTGAAGGGGATAACATACTGTTCCCGATAACCAAGAGAACGCCAGTCAGGGGCGGGGTCATTGTAAAGCGCAAGGCTCCGGCGCTCGCGTCCAGGCCGCGTTCTTTGGCAGAGGCTCTTTCGGGCGTTCTTTCGGAGGGCGAGCTTGCGTTATTGCCTTCGGGTTTTGACGTCGTGGGCGATATTGCCATACTTGAGCTTCCCGCCGGGCTTTTGAAAAAGAAGAAGGTCATAGGCAATACATTGTTGAAGACTTTCAGTAATCTTAAGGTTGCGGCATTGAAGACGGCGCCTGTCTCTACCGAGTACCGCGTTAGGGGTGTTGAGGTGGTGGCCGGCGAGAAGCGGACTTTCACAATACACACGGAGTACGGCTGCCGCTATAGGCTTGACGTCTCTAAGGATTATTTCAGCCCGCGGCTTGGGACGGAGCGCATGCGCGTCGCAAGCCAGGTGAAGGCCGGCGAGCGCGTGCTGGTGATGTTCGCAGGGGTCGGGCCTTATGCTGTTTTAATCGCGAAACAGCGCAGTCCCAAGGAAGTCGTTGCAATCGAGCTTAATCCGGATGCAGCAAGGTTCATGGCCGAGAATGCGAGCCTGAATAAAGCCCGCATTCTTTCCATACAGGGGGACGTTCGCGATGCTACTCCTTTGTTGGGTAAGTTCGACCGTATTGTGATGCCTCTTCCGAAGGATGCCTGTGATTTCCTTGACGTCGCGCTGCCTGCATTGAGCAGGAATGGCATAGTCCATTTCTATGACTTTGCGGGAAGTCCGGACGAGTCTGCAAGAAAGGTCGCAAGCCTTTGCAAGAAGCTCGGCTATAGAATAAAGGTCTTGGATGCGGTAGCGTGCGGCAGCTATTCGCCGCAGCTTGGCAGGGTTTGCGTTGATTTAAAAATCCTGGGGAAAAATAAATAGGGATGAGCGGCAAGTTCTTCGGCAACCAGGACCATGAGCAGATTCTCGGCCATCTAAAGAATTTCCTGCGCGACGGCGTGCGCTACAACCTTTCAATCGACGGCCTTGGCATCCATTTCGAGATTAAAGAGGCAGTCCAGCATGAGCGGCGCATGACCAACAGCGAGCTGTTCAAGAACGAGCTTTCGGGGATGAGCAAGAAGGAGCGCAAGGAGTTCAACCTCAAGCGCAGGCGCATGAAGCCGAAGATTAGGTCGGTCAAGAAGGGCAGGACGGTCTCTTTGAAGGGCACGTATGCCTATTAGCCGTTCGCCAGCATGCCTCTCAGGTCGTAGCACGACGCCTGCTTGATTTTCACGCTTACTGTCTTTCCCATCAGGTCTTTTCCGGATTTCAGGATTATCGGCTTGTAGCAGTAATTCCTGCCGGTGTAGCTGCCGTCCGCGTTTCTTTCCGTTATGGTGCACTCGCCTTCCCAGCCGAGCCATCTCCTGTTGCATTCCAGCGCTATCTTCTTGAACTCGTCGTTAATCCTGCCTGACCTCTGCTTTATCACGCTGCCCGGATGCTGCTTGATTTTTGCCGCCGGCGTGCCGGGCCTCGCCCAGTATCTTGAGATGTTTATTATGTCAGGCTTTGTCTCTTTTATCAGTTTTATCGTCGCCTTCAGGTCGTCTTCGCTTTCGGCCGGGTAGCCCGCTATTATGTCCGTAGATATGGTAATGCCTTCAAGGTTTTTTCTGAATCCGTCCGCTATGCGCCTGAAGTCGTCTGCGTTGTATCTTCGCCCCATCTGTTTCAACACCTTGTCGCTGCCGGACTGCACCGGAAGGTGCAGGAACCTGTAGACTTTCGGGTTTTTGTAGGATTCAATCAATTCGTCCATGAACGTAAGCACGTGGTTCGGGTTCGTCATGCCGACCCTTATCATGAAATCTCCCGGAACCGCAGCAACCGCAGTGATGAGCTTCGGGAGATTAGTCCCGACATCAAGCCCGTATGCGCCGGTGTCCTGCGCCGTGAGCCATATCTCCTTTACGCCTTTGTCAGCGGCCTCGCGAGCCTGCCTGACAATCTCGTCCATCGGGTAGGAGCGTAACTTACCCCTGGCGGAGCGCGTTATGCAGTAGGCGCACTGGCCTAGGCAGCCTTCCGCTATCGGTATTATCTCGATGAAGGAATTGGCCCTCTTCTTCGGCAGGCATGAGCGTCCGGCAGACTGGCTTATGGCAACAAGACGCTTGCCTGCCATTACCGCATCGACAGCCGCAGGCACGTCTTGGACATTGACGCCTACAAACGAGAAAGATGGAAAGTCATTGGCTATTGCGGGATTTGCCGCCGGCAGGCAGCCTGACACGACGGCCTTTTTCCCGGCGCCTTCAAGCTCTTTCAGCATGCGCCTTATCTTGACTTCGGTCGGCGTCTTGACAGTGCAAGTGTTTACCACAATGACGTCGCCGTCCGCAGGCACTATCACGTGCCCGGCCTCCTCGAGCAATCCTGCGATATACTCGGAGTCGGCCTGGTTCATCGCGCAGCCGTAGGTCTCGATGACAATTCTCATGGGAGTATATTTTTCAACCATGCCGTATATAACTAATCAAAATGCCAGTAGTGAGAATAGACATGTGGGAAGGCCGGACGCTTGAGCAGAAGGACGACCTTATCCGGGAAGTGACGGAAGCCGTTGTAAAAGCGCTGAAGGTAAGCCACCAGGACGTCGTCGTCATACTTAGCGAGGTCAGCAAGGACCACTGGGGTGTCGGCGGCCAGCGGAGCAGCAGGAAGAAGTAATGCTAAAGGCGGCGGTTTTTGATTTAGGCGGGGTCTACTTCACCAACGGGACAGAGCGCCTGATTGGAATAATCTCAAAAAAGCACGCCATCCCAGAAGAGAAGGTGCGCAGGGCATTTGACCTTGGATTAGGCCGGGATTATCCCGTCAGCGAGTCCGAGGTTTATGATGTATGGCGGATTTTCTCCGGGCGTCTCGGACTCAAGGATGCTCCCGAGAAACTTGACAGGCTGGACCTTGAAGGCTATACGCCGATTGAAGGGACTGTCGGCATCATCCGTCGTCTGAGGTCGCACGGCATAAGGGTTTTCTACTTGTCTGACATAACTCCGGAGCGTGTTGATTACTTCAACTCCAAATACCGTTTTCTGGACGACTTCGACGGGGGCGTCTTCTCCTTCGAGCTTGGGACGAGCAAGCCCGACCCCAAGATGTACCGCGCCGTCTTAAGGAAAGCCGGCGTCAAACCTATTGACGCAGTCTTCATCGACGACAAGAAGAAACTGCTCAGGCCTGCGATGGAGATGGGCTTCAAGGCAATACACTTCAAAAATTCCAAGCAGCTTTCAGCCAGCCTGAGGAAGCTCGGCCTTATCTAGCCTCTAAGCTCCTTCATATGCATTATCCTTTTTTCTATCAAGGCCTTTGTTCCGATGTCCTTTCTGTGGAACAAGTCCCCCTTTATGAACGCCATGGACTTTTCCGCGACCTTCTCGGCTTCCGCAATCGAGCCGGCCTTGCCCAATACCGCAACCGACCTTGACGCCGAGGATATTATCCTGCCGTCCTCCTCCCTTACTGACGCGTAGTAAACTTCCCCGCCGAGCTTTTCTACCGTTTTTTCGTCCACACTCAGCTCAACGTTCTTCTTAGGCTTTTCTGGGTAGCCTTCGGGCACCATGTATTTGCATACAGTGGCCTTCCTGGAGAATTCTATCCTCCCGTCAAGCCTGCCTTCGGCCATGCCTGCGCATATGCCAACAAGGTCCGAATCGAGCACCGAGAGCACGTTCATCGCCTCCGGGTCGCCCAGCCGCGCGTTGTATTCAATCAGCCCGACGCCGTTTTTTGTAGCCATGAACTGGCCGTAGAGGAAGCCCTTGTAGGGCGCGCCGGTTTCCTTTTTCACAGCATTGACCGTCTTTTCCATTATCGAAAGCCCTTCATCATAATCATTTTGGGTGAGGAACGGCAGTATGAATCCGTTGTCCGAGTAAGAGCCCATCCCGCCGGTGTTCGGGCCCTTGTCGCCTTCGTAGGCTCTCTTGTGGTCCTGCACCATGGGCATGCCGACGACTTTTTTCCCGTCGACGAAGGCCTGCAGTGTGAACTCCTCCCCGACCAGCCGCTCCTCGATGACGGCCTGCGGGAGGTGGCCGACTTTGGCTTCGAGTATCTCCCTGACGTAGGCTTTGGCCTCGTCCTTGGTCGCCATCTGCTCGCCCATTATCTTCACGCCCTTGCCGCCGGTGAGGCCCGCAGGTTTTACCACAAAGTCGTAGTCCAGATTGTCAATGTAATCGCTTGCTTTTTTATAGTCTGAGAATATATCATGCCTTGGGTTGCCGGGTATCCCGTGTTTTTCCAGCAATTGCCTGCAGAACGTCTTGTCGGTCTCCAGCCTTGCCGCAGTTTTGGCGGGAGCTGCGCACAATACTCCGTCCTCTTCTAGCGCGTCAACGATGCCTGCGTTCAGCGGGGCTTCCGGGCCGATGAGCGCCAGTCCTATCTTGTTTTTTTTGGCGTAGTCTGCGACTTCCTTTGGGTTGCATATGTCGCCGAGGGCGTAGCCGTCCGCGATTCGCGCTATCCCCGGATTTTTCGCTCCCATGAACGCGTAAAGCCTTTTTTCCTTCCCGCTTCTGGCGAGCCCCTTGATTATTGCGTGCTCGCGGGCGCCGTTTCCGACGAGGAGGATGTTCATGGAAGAATATGGGATGCGTTAGTAAAAAATTACCGCCGCAGCATCAGGTATGCGAACGTCAGGCCAATCGCTATCGCGGCGAGCAGGATGCCCTGCCCAAAGTTGTCTGGCGTCTGGCTTGCCGCCATTCCTATCACCTTCGGCTCCTCGATTGTCGTTGTCGCCGTCTGTATCGTGGTTGTCGGCTCCTGCAGCGTCGTTGTCGTTTGTATGCTGCTGGTCGTCTTTGGGAGGTACAGGAAGTGTGGAAGTCTTGTCTCTTCTGTGGTTGAGGGCTCGGTTGTTGTTGTCGTCGTCTGCGTGCTGGTGGTTGTTTCCATGGTCGTGGTTGTCGGGTCGGCGACGTTTATCATCCGGCTTATCGTATGGTAGTCGAGTGCGCGTATCTCAAGCGTATACATGCCTGTCCTAGTTATTGTGAACTCGGAAGTTCCGTTCGCGTCGGTCACGCCTTCGTAGAGCCTGCCGGTTCCTGCGTTGTTGTCATATACTATCACGGTCGCCTTTTTCACAGTCCTGTTCCTCTTGATGTCGTAAACCGTTAGCTCTACGAGGCTGTTCCTGTGTATGGGGTCTGTCATGTTTACAGTCATGTTGAATAATCCTTCACCGCCGTATCCCGGCTGCTCATCTTTCGTGCATATGTCGCCGAAGGAAATCCTTTTCGGCTTTGTGCCGTATGGGCCGTATGCAAGTCCCAGCAAATCCCCGTCGCGGGCGCAGTAGTGGCCTTCATAGGAGTCCAATTCGCCGTTCCAGCATGTGTCCCCTCCGTCGAATCCCACAGGGCTGTATTTCCATCCTATCGAGTATATGTAGAAGCCCCAGTAGTCGCTGCTGCAGTAGCAGTTGTCCGAAGCGCAGCCTATGCCGTTGATGCCGCAGAGGCCGTGGCCCCAGAGCGCGTCGTAGCTCCATTCTATCGGCAGGTCGGATTGCCGTATCACGTCGTATGCGTTCGCGTTCTCAGATACTTCCGCGCATGCGGTGCTAGTTGTGCCGTCCGGGAAGCTTATTACGACTCCTACGCGTGCGGCGTGGGCCGTCGTCATGGTGAGCGCGAGCATAAGGGCCGTAATTATCGCTTTTTTACTGTCCATTTCAATAGATATGGATAATATATCCATATTGATTCCTGATTTAAAAATGGCTTACAACGCAAAAATACTGGCGCTCTGGCTTACCGCAACAGTTGCGGCAGGCGTGCTGACATACAACCCGGTATACCTGCTCGCGCTCCTGATGACGCTAGCATGGACGGCGGCAAGCCAAAAGATAAACTACAGGCAGACGATTCGCGCAGGACTCGCATTCGGCCTCCTCCCGCTATTCGTAAACGTGCTGTTCGTGCACAAGGGAAGCACCGTGCTGCTGGAAATCCCGAATAAAATACAACTTTCGGAAATCCAAATCCCGCTCTTCCTCATCGGAGGCCCGATAACATTGGAATCCACAGCATTCGGCCTCATCATGGCCGTGCTCATAATGGACATGCTCCTCGCATTCGCAATATTCTCGGCCCTGGTTCCGCCAGAGTCCATACTGAGAATAACACCGCCGCTCCTGTCAAGCTCGTCCCTCCTAATGTCCATAGCGCTTCGCTTCACCCCCGTAGTCTCGGACGACATGCAGTCCATACGAGACGCCCAGCGCTCGCGGGGCCTTGCCCTCTCGTCCGGGAGCCTCATCTCAAGACTTTCAAAACACTCAGCATTAATCATCCCGGCAGTCGTCTCGTCGCTCGAACGCTCATTCAACCTCGCAGAGTCCATGGCATGCAGGTCCTACAACAAGAACCGCACCACATACAAGACCGAATCGCTGCAAAAGTCAGACTACCTCCCGCTGCTGGCCCTCGCCGCGTCCATCGTAATGCTGGCATTGTCGGCAGCAAGCGGCATTCTGGACTACTGGCCCTACCGCTCGCTCGTCCCCCAAGTCAACATCATACCCGTCATTGCAATCGCACTATTCGCAATACCCATGGTAAGCAATGAAGCCGATAATTGAATTCAAGGGCGTGTCATACCGCCACCCGGACGCGCGCGAAAACGCGCTCTACCGCATGAACTCCTCGATACCGGAAGGCTCATTCGTCCTAGTCCAAGGCCCGTCAGGCTCTGGGAAGACCACGTTCCTGAAATGCATAAACGGCCTCATCCCGCACTACGGAGGCGGCGTATACGGCGGCAATGTGACTGTCAACGGCCGCGACACGCTGAAAAGCAATGTCGAGGACATATCATCGGACGTTGGCACAGTCTTCCAAGACCCTGAAAACCAGATTGTCTGCACCGGCGTGGAAAGCGAGATAGCGTTCGGCCTTGAGAACATGCGGCTCTCCCAAAAAGAAATCGAGGAAAGAATCAAGTGGATAGCAAACGAGCTTTCCATAAGCAATCTGCTCGGCCGCAAGACCAGCATGCTTTCAGCCGGCGAAAAGCAGAAGATTGTAACCGCCGCAGTCATCGCGATGAAGCCTAAAATCCTTCTGCTCGACGAGCCGTGCTCCCAGCTCGACCAAGAGTCCGTGCGGCGCCTCAACGAACTATTGCTCAAACTAAACAAAAAAGACCGGACGACGATAGTCCTTGTCGAACACAACTACAAAATGCCTGAAAATGCCGGAATGGCCATAAACATGGGGGGTGCGCCAGCACAGAATGCGAAAATACCTCCTAAAAATCGGGCAGGAAAAACAGGCAGGGCCGTTGTGCGAATCTCCAACTTGTCATACAGCATATCAGGGAAAAAAATACTCGACGGCATAAATCTGTCCGTCCATGAAGGCGAGCACATAAGCATCACCGGCCCGAACGGCTCTGGAAAAACAACGCTGTTAAAGCACCTCAACGGCCTGCTGAAGCCCGGCGCCGGCGACGTCACGGTATACGGCATGAACACCAGGGAAACGGACGTCGAGCGTCTTGCGGCAACGGTCGGCCTGCTATCCCAGAACCCGGACGACTGCCTCTTCTGCGAGAGCGTTGAAGGCGAGCTTTCGTTCACGCTAGCAAACCTCGGTAAAAAAGGCGGCATAGACGGAACGCTCCGCGACTTCTCGCTTTCGGAATACAAGGGCCGCTATCCCC
This sequence comes from Candidatus Altarchaeota archaeon, assembly GCA_028712125.1. Classification (GTDB taxonomy): domain Archaea; phylum Altiarchaeota; class Altiarchaeia; order IMC4; family SCGC-AAA252-I15; genus VGJA01. The sequence continues at coordinate 16,924 of JAQTQS010000005.1, read as the reverse complement.
GCGACCTTTCCGGCGGAGAACGGCAAAGGGTCGCGCTTGCATCCATCATGGTCGCAAGCCCGAAAATCATAGCCCTTGACGAGCCGACAAGGGGGATAGACCCTGAATCCCGCTCAAGGCTGCTTACAGTCCTCGACCGCCTCAAGCAGCAAGGCTCGACGATAATAATCGCCACGCATGATGCGGACCTCGCAGAGCGCGCCGACCGAACGATAAGGCTTTCAGAAGGCCGCATCGCGGGCCAGGAAAAACATGGGGGCAGAAGCAATGCTTGAATACATAACTTTCAACTGGGCGGCGCTCACGCTTGCGATAACTATAACGGCATGCATCGCACTCGCGCTAAGGTTCGAGCGGACCGCAAACCCGAAGACCATCGCATTGATAGGAATGCTAACCGCCCTCACGGTCGTATCAAGGCAGCTCCTCCACTCGCTCGGCGAATTCTCCCCTGTCTTCATGCTCGTAACATTGGCCGGCAGCGTCTACGGAAGCTCGACAGGCTTCATGCTCGGCGCATCCACAATCCTCCTCTCGAACTTCATGCTCGGCCACGGCCCCTGGACGCCATACCAGATGCTCGGCCTCGGCCTTACAGGATTCTTCGCAGGCTTCATACCATCCAACAGGAAAAGGTTGACAATAATACTACTAATAATATACACCGTCCTCTCGGCATACGCATACGGCCTAATCACAGACCTCTTCTGGTGGAGCGCATTCTCAGCCGAGCCTTCAATAACGACCTACATCGCCGTCGTATCCGCAGGCCTGCCGATGGACACCGCCCGCGCAACCGGCAACGTCCTCTTCATGCTCGCGCTGGGTCGCCCGCTCCTCAGGGTGCTCGAACGATTCCGGAAACGGCTCTCGGCCGAAGTCGCGCCGCAAACCACGTCTTAAAAAGGGCGGCACCATAATTAAACGACGATGGCACGCAAGGCATCTATTTCGCGGGAAACAAAGGAGACTAAAATCGCAATCTCCCTAAACCTTGACGGCAATGGAAAAAGCAGCATCAAGACGCCGCTCAAATTCCTGAACCACATGCTAGCCTCCTTTACAAAACACAGCGGCTTCGACCTTAAAATAACCGCGTCAGGCGACGTCGACGTCGACGACCACCACCTCGTTGAGGATATAGGAATCGTCCTAGGAACCGCAATCCAAAAAGCCCTCGGCAGCAAGAAAGGCATCAACCGCATGGCCTACGCAATCGTCCCGATGGACGACTCCCGCGCCGTAGTATCGGTCGACCTCTCAGGCAGGCCTTATGCGGTAATCGACCTTCCCTTCTCCGAATTCAACGACCGCCGGGTCGGCGACGTCTCAAAGGAGAACATAGTCCACTTCCTCGAAAGCCTCGCGCTAAACGGCGGCCTCAACCTCAACGTGAAAACCGAAGGCAGGAACGACCACCACAAAGTAGAAGCAACGTTCAAAGCCCTAGCACGGGCGCTGAAAGAAGCGGTCAAAATAACAGGAAAAAACATCCCGTCAACAAAAGGAGTACTGTAAGATTATGCAACAATATCACAAGGGATATAGTAATTACCCTACAATGAAGAAATCTAATCCCTACCTAATTACGATGTGTTTTATCCTCACTTTTTTAACAAGCTATGTATCAGCAGCGCAAAGTCAAAGTCCGGATGCGGCATCAGAACTCTGCTGCTGTTCTATTTTAGGGGCGCCATTTGCGGTAATGACAGGCATATTCGCTGCAATATTCACTTTTTACGGCATTATCCTCCTACTCATCTTACTCGAGATTGTGCTTGTTGTTTATGCATTATACTCCTGCTTAACAAAAGAAGACTGGAAAAATCCCAATGATAAAATAGCATGGGTTCTAGTTATAATATTTTTTCCTCTGTTGGGGAGCATATTCTTTGTTATGTACAACAGAAAAAACTAAAGTGAATAAACTGATTAAATCATTTGCCACACCCCTTACAAGAGTGACCTCCTCCCTCATCGGCCTTATCTGGGGCGAGTTAAGGAAGCGGCTCCTGCCCAGCTGTAAAGACTTCCTACTCTCCGGTGTGCTGACAATAATATTCGCCCTCGCCTGCCAGTCAACAATCCTCGGTCTTGCGTTATTCTACATAATCGCCCTACTCATAATCTACCTCATCCCAAGGCTGGCATACATTATAAGGGCCTACATGAAATACCGGCAGGCCAAAAAAACAATCGGCGGCATAGCGGGCTCTGTGGGAAAGCTCGCGGACATGCTGAAGAAATAATCACTACTTATTCAGATAATATACTGTAAAATTAGTACACCACCCCTGATATGACTGGTTTTCTATCCCCTCGCAGATTGAAATGTTTTTTTCAATAATTGCGTAGCATGTGTATAATGCAACGTTATTCTTAATTTGAGTACAGGCACTCAGGTCCTTATTCTGTGCGCTGACTAGCATTACACAAAAATCTCTGTACTTCGAAGTCGTAACGTTATTACAAACATACTCACTTTTCGTTTTTTCTCCAATACCAACATAGCAGTAATCCCTTATAGTTACGTTGGCTATCTCATCGCATACCTGCGTCTTCAATACCTTAGCACCTGCATACTCATAGCACGTGTCCTTGCTTTGCTGACTCTCGATTAAATCACATTCCTTCAACATCGGGGCTTCAGGATGCGCTTCGGGGGAAATAATCACCAGAGCGCCCGTTAACAGAAATATGCCAGCCAACGCTACTACATAAACCTTGAAAAACATATTGGCAGTCTGGCCGTTCTCCAACAGCAAGGGTGGAGAAACAAGTTTCTTTGTCAGATGGTATTCGATAATCCTGTAAGTCAAAGCGAACGAAATAACAAGCATGGCAATCATACTTCTATCCAGGGAAGGGACAAATGCATGAAGGTATTCGGCAAGCGCGAAGTAGGCTAACGCCATCAAGACTGAAATCGAAAGGCTTATTGCATAATTTCGTTTCGTTGTTTTGATGAACCAAAGTACTACTGCCTCCTTTTTTGACCTCACATTCCTGTATAAGCAATAATAGCATAAAATAAATACAAATGCTGCGCTGGCTAATCCTAGCTTGTAGTCTGGCAAGTTTTCAGAGGATACCAAAGAATTGTTTAAAAAAACCAAAAAAGAGAGGAGTGCAAAGCTTATGAACGCATCGGCGTAAATGCCATACTTTTTCATCATTCCATTCTTAATAGTCGGTTTTTCCACACTTTTCAGCATCCGCCTAAAGAAATAATGTAACCCCCGCATTATAAATACGGTCGCCTTGGCCGGATTTATATCCAGCCGCTGATTGTTAATCATGCAATCTTATATCGACCTTTCCTATCAGCCGGGCAAGAGCGATGTCGTCTGTTTGTTCCGCGTCGAGCCTGCAGTGAACGTCAGCCTTGAGAAGGCGGTTGACGCGATTGCGGGCGAGTCTTCTATCGGGACTTGGACTGACATTTCGACGATGAGCGAGGAGATTCGCGACCGATTGCGGCCGCGTGCGTTTTCCGTTGATTCCTCTTCCGGTTTGGTGAAAATCGCTTATCCTCTAGAGTTGTTCGAGCCCGGCAACATTCCCCAGCTTTTGTCGAGCGTTGCGGGCAATATTTTCGGCATGAAGCATGTTGAGAATCTCCGGCTTGAAGACATTACGCTTCCTGAGAAGTACGTCAAGTCGTTTCCCGGCCCGCTGTTCGGCGTCGGGGGAATCAGGAGGATGCTTGAAATCCCTCTCCGGCCAATTGTCGGAACTATCGTGAAGCCTAAGGTGGGTTTGAGCCCTACGGCCTGGCGTGATGCGGCCCGCGAGGCTTTGGCCGGCGGCTGTGATTTCGTGAAGGATGATGAGAATCTGACGAGCCAGGATTTCTGCCCTTTTGACGAGCGCGCAAAGCTCGCGCTTGGGATGATTCATAGTCTTGAAGGCTCTACGGCCCGGAGGTTCGGCTACGGCTGCAACATCAGCGGGAGCGTGGAGACGATGGTCAAGCGCGCCGAGTACATAAAGCGCAACGGCGGCCGGTATATGATGATTGATGTCGTCACGGTCGGCTTTGCCGGATTGCAATACATGCGCAACCTGAACACCGGCCTTGCGATACATGCTCATCGTGCCATGCATGCTGCAATAACGCGCAACAAGAAGCATGGCATTTCAATGATAGTCCTAGCAAAGCTCTGCCGGCTTGCGGGCGTCGACCAGCTTCACATAGGAACGGCGGTAGGCAAGATGGAAGGCCCGGCCGAAGAAGTGGCCCAGATAAAGGACGAGATGCTCGACACAAGCGGCAAATGGCGCGGCCTGAAGACCGTCTTCCCGGTGTGCTCCGGCGGCCTGCACCAGGGATTAATCCCTGACCTGATGAAGCTCATGGGCAACGACATAATAATACAAGCCGGAGGCGGCGTGTACGGCCATCCCGACAGTCCGAAGGCCGGGGCTGCTTCGATGAGGCAGGCTGTTGATGCGGTGATGGAAGGCAAAAGCATTGAGGAGTATGCCAAGAGCCATGCGGAATTAAGGCGCGCGCTTGAGAAGTTTAGCGCATGAGCGACTTGGTATGGCCTTTCCTGCATCTGAAAAAATCTCCTAGCGCGCGGATTTAAATTTTTTCGGTGTGCATCGTCTTCCCGTTCGGCGATGTGGGAAAGCTCATATGCGTCAGCATGTTGCTCGTCGGCTCTGGCTGCCCTTTAAGCCTTTTTGTGAGTGTTGTGCTTCCGCCTAAATCCCAATATTCGCCGCCGCCCACCAACCGGTCGGCGTCACCTATGTAACCGCTTCCCTTACGCCGGACTAGCGCCCACATGTTACTATCGGTATCCGACAGTAGGCCGCTCCAATTATTGAGTTTGACGGTTTCCGCGCCAAGGCTTCTGGCGTGTTCTTCCAGGCGCCCGAGCATGACTCCTGCCATGCCGTTCTCCAGATGTTTCCCGACAACATCTCCCCTTAGCAATCCGGTTCGGACTTGAGGGTCGTATTCCAGGCTTATTTGCGTTGGCCTGTCTTCTAGGTTATCACCAAGGGGTTCAGGAGCCTTCTTTGTCAATTCCTTTTCGTCAATCGTGTTTCCTTTGACCGTGGCTTGGTATACGGATAGTTCTATCTTGGGGCATCCGGGCCTGCTGACGTCGGCCCCTTTTATCTCAACGCTCCGCAGTATGTGCAATTCACCATCCCTCGCGTGCAAGCCTTGGAAGTGATGCTCCCCCCATAGGCCTTTCTTGCTTTTCGCAATCTTCACTTCCACGGGCTTTCTAGTTTGGCTGTCTTGGACCTTGAAGACAAGCGAGTCTTTTTCAGCTCTTACGAAGGAAAATGCTTGCGTGAGTTCGTCGGCTGCGACACTTCTCGGGAGTTGCCCGCCTCCTCCCTCCTTGTGAGACCAGTATACTCTCGTGGCCATCTTCTAAATAAAATTTAGCACTGCCCCTTATAATAGCCCTCCCTTTGGCATGTCACTCGTCTTCTTTGGGTTTATCTCTCGAGCAGCGCTTTTTCCACTTAGCGCTCCTGCGTTGTTCCTGTAGTACTGCTGCGGGTGCTTTACCCTGCAGTCGGCCTTGCACAGGCCGTATGTCTTTATCGTCGCGCAGGCCGGGCAGGTGTATTTGGTGTTTCCTTTTTCGCCTGTGAGGAAGCCGAGCTGGTATCTCGTCTTCTCTTCCTCGTATTTCGGGCTTGTTGAGAATATCTTGAGTATCTGGTCTTCTTTCAGGCCGACTCCTGTCAGGAATGTCGCTAGTATGAATCTTGCGTTGTGGTTTGCCTGGTTGCTTTGCAGGAGGCCGATGACGTGTTTGATGCATGGCGGCACCGCGTTTTCGTCGAGGAATTCTATTTCCGGTTTTTCAGATGCCGCTCCGATTAGCATGGTCTTTAGTTCGTTTACTGTTTTTTTCATGCTTGATGGTATGTTCTTGACGTTCGCCGGTTCGAGGACTTTCTGCCTTATCGCTTCTTTCAGCAGAAGCAGGTCGTCTCCGGGTGAGAGCGAGACCATTCCCTTGTTGACGGTCCGGTTTACCAGCTTGTAGGCCGCGTCTTTTTTAGCCGGCCTGGTTGCCAGCTTTAGGTATTCCGGCAGGCTTATTGCAGTATCCGCGGAGAGGCCGAGGTCTTCTTTTATTGCCTCTATCGTCGTTTGGTCTTCGGCCCTCAGGCGTTCGTATGCCGTTTCCGCTTCGGCAGCGGCGTATCTTCCGGCTATTGTCTTGTCTCCTATGGCGCTTGCGAGTATCCTTGCGAGCGGGTAGCTGAGTATCAACAGCTCCTGGTCGGTCTTTTCGTCTTCAGGCGGCTTGAAATTCCCGGCCGGCATGTCGAGTATCCGTTGTCTTGCAAGCATTATTGCTGCCGAGTATACGGGGTGCTCGCCTATCTTGTCCAGCGTCATGCCTAATTTTTCCACGTATTTTTTCGCCCCGGAGAGGAACGGGTAGCGCGCAAGCGTTTGCAGGTCTGTTGTCTCGTCCATGCGTAATTACCTTGGTTTTTGTAGTAATATTGTCCTGTGTTGCTTCGTCGGCTAGACCATTCCTACCTCTAACTCATTTTTGAGTATTAAATCATTTTTGAGTATTTATAAACCGCCACCCCCATATAGTACGGACATGCTCCAGGTCACGCTAATCCAGATAGACAACTACGGGCCGTGGACGACCACGCCGCTGCCGAAAAAAGAGGCCTACCTCCAGGGCTTGCAGGCTGGCATCTACCGCACTCTGCAGAAAAAGTTCTCTATGAAAAAGGCGCTGGTGTTTCCGATGCGCTATGACAATCTGCTCGCAATAACAAACGGCATGGACGAGAAGGCCCACAGGACTATACTAGACCAGCTAAAGTACAAATTCCCTGTTTCATTAAGTATGTCGGTCGCAACCGGAAAAACGCCCTATGAGGCGCAGGCGAACGCAACCAGAAGGCTCTCCCGTGAGGGCGGGGCCAAGCACGCGCACAGGAAATCGGTGCTTGCAATAGACGGCCTCTCAGACGACCCGCTTTCAATAGCGCACGCCGACATCGACAGCATAACGGCGCACACTGACAGCAACGTATACGACTCCTACGTGCGCGTCGTCTCAACCGGGCAGTCGCTAACCAACCTACTTGCCCCTTACGGCGCGCTGGTGTTCTACATGGGCGGCGACAACTTCATCATACCCTGCGGAAACGCGGGAAAAAAAGAATTCTTGGAAATATTCAAGGCGATAGAACAGGAGTCCGGCGTCGGCCTCAAGGCAGGCATCGGCAGCGGGCGGAATGCAGAAGCGGCCGTAGGCCGGGCAAGCATGGGCCTCAAGAAGATAAGGCTCGGCGCCATGGAGAAGGTTGTTGAATACAATGAGGATTAATACGTCAGTGCTTTCAGGGGATGGTTTTTCACACATTGAAGAATCTCACATATCCATAGAGGACGGCCTTATCACCGAGGTCGGAGACGGTTACGAGGCGGGCGGTTTGGACTACAAGCGCTATCTGGCAATACCCTCATTCTGCAACGCCCACACCCACATCGGGGACTCGTTCGCAAGGGATGCCGCCACGGGGCTTTCGGTAAAGCAGGCTGTAGGAAAAACCGGCCTTAAGTGGCGGCTGTACAAAAAGTCAAGCCGTAAGGAGCGGCTCAACGCCATGCGCGCGACCATAGACTCAATGCTTGGCTCCGGGACGACGATGTTCTCCGACTTTCGGGAGTTCGGGATAAAGGGCATAGACGAGATAAGGGAGGCGCTTGAGGGAAAACACATCCGCCCGGTAATCCTCGGCCGCGACGTGGACGAACTCTTGTGCGACGGCCTAGGTCTTAACCTGTACCAGGCTGGCCAGATTTCAGACAAAAGGAAGAAGATTCTCGCATTGCATGCCGGCGAGCTGGATGGCGAAGTCAGTCAGGCTTTATCGTGCAATCCTGACATAATAGTGCATTTCACGCTAGCGGCTGCTGAAGACATCAGAGAGGCCGCGCGAAGGCATATTTCGGTCGTCGCCTGTCCCCGGACCAACGCGCTTCTCGGCGTCGGCTTCCCGCCGGTGCGCGAGCTCATCGACGCGAATGTTCCAGTATCACTGGGCACTGACAACGTCCTTTTCACTCAGCCCGACATGTTCCAGGAGATGGCGTATCTCTACACAGCGTCGTGTCTTGAGAAAAAGCCGCTCTCGCCGTCCGAGATACTGTGGATGGCCACGTCCGGCGGCGCTTCGGCGTTCGGCATCCATGCGGGCGTTATCAAAAAGAGGATGCATGCCGACATCACGCTCCTCGACAGGCAGGCGCCGGCATTGAAATACAGCCGGAACATCCTCGCATCGGTCGTACATCGCTGCAGCGGCGAGAACGTGAGAAAGGTGATTTCAGGGGGACGCTTGGTCGTCGACAAGGACAGAAGATGAAACCATACGTGACGTTGAATTGCGCGATGAGCCTTGACGGCTTCATAGGAAAACAAGGGCTCAGGGTGCGCTTTTCAAACGAAGAGGACAAGCGCAGGGTTCATGCCATCCGGGCAAAATCCGACGGCATCATGGTCGGAATATCGACCGTTCTCACCGACAATCCCCACCTCACCGTAAGGCATGCGAAGGGAAAAAATCCCGTCCGAATCGTCGTTGACAGCAATGCCAGAACGCCGCTGAACGCGAAAGTCTTGGACAGCAGCGCGCCGACGATAATCGCGGTCTCGAGGCGCGCCCCAATCGTGCGCAGGAAGCGGCTGCAGGAGGCCGCGTGCGTGATTGCAACCGGCGAAAAAAAAGTAGACCTAAAATCCCTCATGGCATCGCTTTCAGAAATGGGGCTAAAGTGCGTCCTCCTCGAGGGCGGCGGAACGCTCAACAGGAGCATGCTTGAACTGGGCCTCGTCGATGAAGTCTACCTTACAATAACGCCCATACTCTTGGGCGACGGCATCCGTTGGATTAACGGCACGCTATCGCGTAAGATAAATCTGGCCTACGCCGGCAGCCGGCGGTTGGGCGACCAGATGGTGCTGCACTACAAGACAAAATGAAGCTAGCAGACATGACATGGGAGGAAGCAAAGGGCATCAGGACGGCCATAGTGCCTGTCGGGAGCATCGAGCAGCACGGGCCCCACCTGCCTTTGAGCACGGACTCGCTGATAGTTGAATCGGTATCTGAATTTCTTTCGCAGAAACTGAAGGCGGTAATCACTCCGGTTATCGCGCCCGGCGTGTCATTCGAGCACCTTGACTTCCATGGAACGCTAACGCTCAAAGAGGAGACGCTTCTCGATGAAATTTCGGAAGTGTGCTCGAGCCTCAGGAAGCACGGCGTCGAGGACATACTCGTCGTGAACGGCCACGGTGGCAACCGCAATGCTCTTTTACGCCTGAAGATTCCGGGAGTAAAGTACCTGGACATCATACGCCAGATTCCCGGCTACGACCACGCCGGCGAGATAGAGACTTCGCTCATGCTATACATTCATCCCGAGAAAGTCAGGAAGCATGCAATCAGAAAGCACGAATTCCGCTTCCCGGGCAAGGGGCCTTGGAGGACTATCGAGCATTCGAAGTCCGGCGTGCTGGGCGACCCGACGCTTGCGACGGCCGAAAAGGGGAAGGCGTATTTCGAGCGCATAACATCCGGAATAATCAGCGAGCTTGGACATGGAAATTGATAAAGCGATTAAGGACATGCAAAGAGGCAAATTTGTGCTTATACACGACTCTGCCGGAAGGGAGAACGAGATAGACCTTGCCATAGCCGCGGAAAAAGTCCGGCCTGCGGACGTCGCCAGAATGCGCATGGACGGCGGCGGCCTCATCTGCCTTGCGCTTTCGGCAGGCATAGCAAATAAGCTGAAGCTTCCCTTCATACAGGATGTGTACAAGAAATCCGGGATGGAGATATTTCGGGCGCTCAAGGCAGACGACATTCCATACGACGAGAAATCGTCATTCTCCCTTTCCATCAACCACCGGAAGACCTTCACCGGGATTACCGACAAGGACCGGGCTCTGACGATACACAAACTAGGTCGCCTGGCCAGGCATCCGTCGCCAGCGGCATTCGGAAAGAACTTCCGCACTCCCGGCCACATACACACGCTAATCTCGTCAGGCATCGAAATCCGCCACGGCCACACCGAGCTTTCAACCGCGCTTGCAGAGATGTCGGGCGTCACGCCCGCGGTTGCGATATGCGAGATGATGGACGCTAGGACGCACAGGGCATTGTCGCTTTCAAAGGCTAAGGACTACGCCAGGCGAAATCATTTCGCGCTGGTGGACACGAACGAAATATTAGACTGCTGGGAGGCGCATAGATGAAGGTCGGGATTGCGGACACGACGTTCGCGCGATATGACATGGCGAAGGCGGCGATAGACGAGCTGAAGCAGAACATGCCCGGCATCGGGATAGTGCGCTACACCGTCCCGGGCATCAAGGACCTGCCGGTCGCCTGCAAGAAACTATTGGAAGAAAAAAATTGCGACCTTGCGATGGCTTTCGGCATGCCCGGCAAGACCGAGAAAGACCGGGTATGCGCCCATGAAGCATCGACCGGGCTCATACAGGCCCAGCTCATGACCAACAAGCACATAATCGAAGTCTTCGTCTTCGAAAACGAGGCCGACAAGGAAAAAGAGCTCTCAAAACTGATGGAAAAAAGAGCGCGGGAGCACGCGCTAAACGCGCTTAAACTACTCTACAGTCCCATGTCCCTTGCGAAACAGGCCGGAAGCGGCCAGCGGCAGGGCGGCGCGGACGCAGGGCCGATACACTAAAATATGAGGTGAAATGAAAGATGGAGAAAATAAACATAGGCATAGTCGCCTCGGAGTTCAACTATGACATAACGTTTGCCATGGTCGAGCTCGCCAAGGAGCATGCGAAGTTCCTTGAGGCGCATGTGGTTAACGTGGTGAAAGTGCCGGGAGTCTTCGACATACCGCTCGCGGTAAAAAAGCTGATATCCCGAAAAGACGTGGACTGCATCGTGACACTCGGCGCGGTCATCGAAGGGCAGACCGAGCACGACGAGGTTGTCGCACAGCACGCGGCGAGAAAGATAATAGACCTGTCGCTCGAGCACAACAAGCCCGTATCGCTCGGCATAACAGGCCCGGGGATGTCAAGGCTGGAAGCACAGACGAGGGTGGAATACGCGAAACACGCGGTCGAGACCGCAGTCAAGATGGTAAAGCGCATGAGGGAGGTCGCATAGGGCCTCCCACCGCCCTCTTTTTTAAGCATTAGTGCGTATATCTAAGTTGAAGATGGCAGTCAAACCGGGCCCTCCCGTGTGGGAGCTGGCCATAATCGCAGTCGCGCTGGTGCTTATCATCGCAGTCTTCATCCTATGGTGGTTCTTCGGCTACAGGTACGTGTTTGTCGAGCAGCCGGCGGTGGTCATGAACACGATAGAAACCACCACCACACTTCTTACCCTATAAGACCTGCGTAAAAATGCTGAAATCCAGGTTCGGAAAACGGCTTTCTGGAATCACAACCGCCGTCGGCCGTGTATTCTCAAAATTCGGGCTTTCTCCGAACGCTTGGACGATGCTCACACTCGCCGTAGCAGTGCCCGGATTTATCGCGCTGTATTACCGGCAACTTTCGGCCGGCCTGCTTTTCTTCTTCATCGCCGGCTGTATCGACATGGTCGACGGCGCGGTCGCGCGTTTCACCAAGAAGACATCAGCGTTCGGCGCGTTCCTGGACGGCGTCGTGGACCGCTATGTCGAATTCCTGCTCTACTTGGGCCTCTGGTTCTATGTCAGGGACGCGCAAGGCTTCATCCTGCAAAATACCGTATGGATAATGCTACTCATGTTCGGGGCTTTGATGCCCTCATTCATCCGCGCCTACGCCGACCACAAGCGGGCAGTTACCAGCCCGAAGGACTTGGAGCGGATGGGCGGCCTCCTTGAGCGTTCCGAGCGCCTTGACATGCTCTATGTAGGGATGCTTGCCGGTATTGCCAATACTGCCTACCTTGTTTACGCAATTGCCTTGGCGGCTGTCCTGTCTCATGTTACTTCGCTCCAAAGGCTGTTTTTCGTCATCCAAAAGCAGCGATAGGCATATTTTAATATTAAATCATTAATCAATACCCAACGTGGAAGCTACAAACGCCGACAACGAAAAGCAGCTCTGCCGGTTCATTGCCGAAAAGCACGAGCGCTTTCTCTCGCAGTACCTGCAGGAGGTCGCAAGCCTAGAGCGCATATTCGTCCTCCAGGAGGAAATCGACCAGTTCAACCACTGGATAAGCGCGGGCAAGCTCAACTACAGCGAAAGGAAATCTAGGGCGGTTGCGGAGCTCAACAGCCTGAGCAGGAACACCTCCAAGAAGATAAACGCCAAGCGCATAGAGGCCATAAAGCTGAAAATAAAGGAGCATGAGGCGGCGCTCGGCTACTGGCGCGGGAGGGGCGGGTCTTAAAATGGCGGAACCGGAGAGGCTCGACCAGATTGCGGGGGACTTTGAAGGAAAAGTAAACACGCTCAAAGGCCTCTTCGCAGAGGAGGAAAAGTTCTGGGCCGAGATAAAGTACCTTAAGGCGGAGCGAAACAAGCTGAACCTTGCTGTAAGCGACCTTTCAAACAACGGCAAGAGGCTTCGGTCCGAACGCGACAAGCTGAACGAGAAAGTAGCGTCGTTGAAGCAGAAGCGCTCTGAAATCATCGAGAACATCAAGCTGCTGCGCTCCCAGATAAAGGACACTTCAGTCGAGAAGAAATCGCTTACCAAGGATGCCGGCAGCGCTTCGGGCAAGATAATGTTCAAGCTGAACAAAATACTCAACCAGCTTCTCGGCGAGGACATAACCCTCGACAGGGAGCAGAAGCTCTTTGAAGACGCAATCTCGTTGTCCCAAAAGCTGGACATCGCGGCAAAGGTGGACGAACTGCACAGCTCAATCCTCTCCAACTACACCGAAATCGCGGCCCGCGAGGGCGAGATAAACGCGCTCTCTGACACCATACGCTCAATCGCCAAGGAGGCCGAGGAAAAGCACATAGAGTCCATAAAGGTCTATGCGGAGCTTGACGAAATCCGGAAGCAGTCCGACGAGCTTCATAAGAAGCTGCTGGACAAGTACGAGGAGCTCAGGCCGATACGGGACAACATAACCGCGCTCAAGGACGAGATAAAGCTCACCGAAGACAAGATGGACACCGCCTACACCAACATGGCCAAGGCGCGGGAGGTTTCGGCGAGCAAGAAGAGGGCGGAGCGCATTTCCGAGGCGAAGGAAAAGTTCAAGACCGGCAAGCGCATAAGCTTTGACGACTTCAAGACCATCATATCCTCAGAGGACGTGTTGTCCCAGCCTTAGGATTCTGTAATGTATGCTAATTCCTCGTCTGTCATCATATACTCTTTTTTGATTTCGTCGGCGTCGGTCTTATTATGCTTTAAGAGAGTCCTGAGCAGTGGAACGTCCTCGCGTATCAGGACGCGGTTTGACGCGTGTATCCTCGCCTTGAGCTTGCCGCAGAACTCCTTGACAGCCTCGCGCTCCAGCTTGGTCCTTCCGAGGCTGCTTTCGGCAGTGGCGAAATACCCCCCGCCAGGGAACCGGTAGAACCCGTGTTTAACGCTTTCCTTGCTGACGGTAATCCCTGCGGTCATTAGCATTCCCGCATAGCGCCAGAAGCCCCAGTACTGGCGCATGTGCACCCTCCCCAAGAACACGCTAGCCCTCGACAGGTAATAAAACGCGTCAGAAAGCGGCCTTGCGCCCTGAAGCGCGCCGGACGCGTTCTCGGCAATCCAAAGGACGACGATTTCCGGATTCTCGCTCAAATCCCTCGTCGACTCAACGGCCTTTTGGGCCGAACTTTCGCTGAACACTGCGTTCAGGGCCTTGTAGATGTCTTCCTTGACGTCCCTGCTGTAAAGCAGTTCCGCATCCTTTTCCGTAATCTCCCTTTTCCCCTTGGCAAGCATCTCAAGGTCGGTCAGCGCGACCCTTATGTCGCCGTTGCTGTTCTCCGCAACGGCCGTAAGAACGCTTTTTTCAGCGGTTACCTCCTCCTTCTTGCATATAACGGCGAGATAGTTCGCAATCGTCGCGGCCATCGGCCGCTTGAGCTGCATTCCGATGCATAGTTTTTTCACCGTCTTAAGCCGTTTGGAGTCGTATTCCGATGTCGTCAGCAGGGTGGGGGTGCGGACGGACTCGAGGAACGCGCTAAGCGCTTTCATGTCCCTTATGCTTTCCGCGTTTTCTATTACGACAAGCCTCTTTCTCCCGAATAGGCTGCCTGTGGACGATATTGACGCCGCCTGCCCGATGTTCTCGCTGTTTATCTCGGCGATGTCAAAGTCCATATCGTTTGCGATGGCGCCTACGAGCGCGGTCTTCCCGATTCCCGTGGCGCCGTGGACGAGCAGCGGCTTCTTCCAGTTGAATCCCTCCAGCTTCTCTATTTCGCCCCTGTTTCCGACAAGCTCCTCCAGCTTTTTCGGCTTGTATTTCTCAGTCCACATCCTTCAGCAGTCTCGAAATGTCCGAGGGGCTCTTCAGCACCTTTATATCCCTCTCGGCCTTGAGCTTTCGCGCGTTTCTTATGTCGACATCCCTGCAGCTTATCCTTATCTTCCTACCCGAGGGTATTACGGCATCAACCTCGCGCATACTGTCCGTAGGCACGATGGCGACCATCCTCCCGGACTTTAACGCCTGCGAACAGACGTTGCTTGCGAGCGAGTCGGCGACGCCGAGGACTATCTTTGCGACGGTGTTCGCCGTGCACGGCGACAGGACTACTAGGTCATACAATCCCAGCCTTCCGACCAGCGGGCTGCTGTAACCCTCATCATTTTCGCAAACCACCTTCTTTGCAGCGCGCTTGAACCTGCCGAAAAGATTGTACATCAACGCAACCTCCCTCCCGGCCCGCGAGAATGCGACAGTGACTGTATGCCTCTTTGAGAGCGATTCCAGCGCCCGGCATGACTCCTCGAGCAGGTATCCTCCGCCGGTCACCATCCACAGTATGTTCATCGCTCATTACTTTAATATGCCCTCCTAATAAATTAGTGGACAATGGACAAGCGGACAAAGCGTTATTTCTCCTTCGGGATAGTAATCGCCTTAATAATCGCCGTCGGTTTCATAGGATACAATTACCGGGCATCCGGTTACCTGTCCTTGGCGACTGTCGTCTACATCCTTTGCGGAACCTCCATCGGCATCGTCGCCTCCTATCTGATGTACAAGTCATACTTCCAGCGTGAAAAGGAGATGGGGTTCGCGCCTGAAGAACAGGTCATCCTCCGGCGGAAATACCCTGAAAAATCGCTCATAATACCCCAAGTCATCGGAAAAATCGGCGTGCAGGAAGATACTCCGATGGAAGTCAATTTATACCTGACGAACATAGGAATCGTCGCCGAGCAGCCGGGCGCTGGCGAGCCGGTGCTATACATACCATTCAACGACATCCACGAGATGAAGACTATAAGGCGCATGCTCCTGAAATACATACAGATGAGATACACCGACATCAACAACCGCATGGCGGAAATACTGCTATACGTCGGGAACGACACCGAGACATGGGCCCGGCACATAGGCAGTATGCTGGTAGGATAGTTATAAACATCGAAACGAATATATCATACTTCCTTTTCAACATGGCTTCTCAATCCGAAACCGCACTGTTCCAGGACGTAAGCCGTTTTTCAAGGCAGCTATCAGATGAGGACGACTTCCTCGTAGTCAGCCACCATGATGCGGACGGCGTAACGGCGTGCGCGATAACCGTAAGCATGCTGCGCGCCCTCGGCAAGAAAGTGGACTACAAGGTAATCAAGCAGTTCGACAGCCAGACGCTCGGCCAGATAACCGAGGCAAACGCCGGCACCTACGTGTTCACGGACATGGGCAGCGGCCAGATAAGCCTTCTCTCCCAGAGCAAAATCAGGAAATACTACATAATAGACCACCACCAGCCCGAGGGGGCGTACGGCCTGCAGGTGAATCCGCACCTGCACGGCTTCGACGGGGGTCTTGACGTCAGCGGATCGGGCATGGCGTACTTCGTCGCAAAGTCTCTAAACTTCAAGGACATGGCGCACATCGCAATCGTCGGCGCGGTCGGAGACATGCAGGACTCCGGCGGCCGGCTGCACTCGCTCAACCGCACCATACTCGACGATGCCGTGTCAGGGGGCCTTCTAAAGGTCAAGCACGACCTCCGGCTTTTCGGCCGCCAATCAAGGCCGCTCGCCCAGATGCTCGCATACTCCTCTGATCCTCTGATACCTTCGCTGACAGGCAACATCGACGCATGCAGCGCCTTGATGCACTCCCTCGGCATCGACCTCAGCAGCGAGGGCGACCTCAAGCATTACGTGGACTTGACATGGGAGGAGCGCCAGAAACTGACCAGCGCACTCTACATAAAACTGCTGGATTTGAACACGCCTGAATTCATCATACAGCGGATGGTCGGGGAGGTATACACCCTCCTGAACGAGGAGAAGCGGACGGAACTTAGGGACGCCAAGGAATTCGCCACCATGCTGAACGCGTGCGGCCGGCAGAGCCAGCCGCAAATAGGCGTCGAAGTCTGCCTCGGCGACCGCAAGGGCGCGCTCCACCGCGCAAGGAACCTCCTTGAGACATACAGGCGCACATTGCGGGAGGGAATCGACTTCCTAGCGGCCAAGGGCGTGGAATCCATGGACAAATTCTACTACTTCGACGCCGGCGATCGAATCCACGAGAGCGTCGTCGGTGTGATAGCCGGCATGGCCTACGGCGCGCGCATAATACCGCCGGACAGGCCGGTGCTCGCGTTCGCGGCCGACTCGGACAATCCGGAGATGATTAAAGTCTCGGCGCGGGCGAACTGGGACCTCATCCGCAGGGGCATCCACCTTGGGGCTGCGATGCGCGAGGAGAGCAAGAAGCTCGGCGGCGAAGGCGGCGGCCACGACATCG
>JAQTQS010000063.1 GCA_028712125.1 Candidatus Altarchaeota archaeon | reverse complement strand
TTCCTTCAGGACCGCCTCGTGGTAGTAGGGGTCGAACGCGGTTCCGTGCGCGCTTATCGGCGCAAGGCCGTTTTTCTCGAGCACGCCTGCGATCTGTTTTTGGAGCATTGCGAGGCCTTCGCGCTGGCTTTTGTTTTTTTCAGCGGCGAGTGCCGCGTCGAGCGTGTCCAGCACCGGCAATAGCTCTGTGATTAGCTTTTCGCCCGCGTATTTCGAGTGCTCTTCCTTTTCCTTGTGGTGCTGTTTTTGCAGGTTCTCGAAATCGGCCTTGAGGTATTTAAGCTGGGTCAGGCGCTCTTCGGCGAGCTTTATGTGCTCTTCCAGCCTTTTTTCCAGCTCGGTCGTTTCATCCGGTTCCTTTTCGTTAATCTTGGTTTCGCTCACTTTGCCTTCTGAGATTATACATGGGTTTGTATGTATAGTGCCTTACTATATTGTTATACGGATTTAAAAACAAAATGGATACTAATAGGATACTAACCCGCCGCTCTCCCGCCGGCCTTAATAACGACCGATGCACAATTCTAACCCATGCTAAAGTCCACATTCCAGCACCTCCAGGGCGTCGGAGAAACCACGGAAAAAGACCTCTGGCGGCGCGGCTGCAAGACATGGGACCACCTGCTCGAACAAGACTATGGCCTCCCGCAGGACACTTACAGGCGGCTTCGGGCAGGCATTCTGGAAAGCAGGGAAAGGCTGCGGATACTGGACCACAAATACTTCAGGGACGCCCTGAAGACGAAACTGGCATGGCGGGCTTATGAAGACTTCAAGGAACACGCATGCTTCCTCGACATCGAGACCACCGGGCTTTTCCCGCACCACCACGAGGTAACGACCGTTTGCGTGCACACGAGCAGGGAAACGAAAAACTACACGCTCGGAGACAACCTCGAAAAGCTGAAAGAAGACATTGGAGAATACAAGTACATAGTGACGTTCAACGGCATGCGCTTCGACCTGCCGTTCCTCACAAGGCGCATGGGAATAACATTCCACCAGCTCCACCTCGACCTCCTCTACCCGTTAAGGACGCTCGGCCACCGCGGCGGCCTGAAGAAGATTGAACATCAACTAGGCATCAGCAGGGAGACTGAGGGCGTGACGGGATTCGACGCCGTCAGGCTGTGGCATGCTTACAAGCATAACCGGGCAGTAGACGTCGCCGGCATGACCGTAAGAGGCAGACAGGCCCTCGACCTCCTGGTAAAGTACAATGTGGAGGACACGAGAAACCTTGAGACTCTCGCGGAATACGCGGTAAGAAAGCTTAAAAAACAGGCCATTGAGGACTCTGAACTTCAGGCGATATAGCTGCTGTAGCTCGACCGGTCGAACCCCTTCACAAGCTCGATGTCCGACGGCACGCTCGGAGCCCAGCCATACAATGGATAGACGAGGTTGTTCTGGTAGCGCTCCATGTCCAGCGAAAGCTCGGCCGACGGGTGGTACTCGCCTAGATACCGGCTGCTGATTTCATGAGCCTTCTGCCGTGTTGCGGCCTCGTCCATAAAGCCCAGCGAGTGCAGGTACTCGTGCAATAGGATTGCGAAAAGGTACGGGCTTAGCAGCTTGTGGTCGGTCTCCATGATGCGCCGAAGCGGCGTCATGTTCAGCACGATAATGTTGGATTCTACAGGGTAATACGCGCCCACAAAGCCGTCGGGAGAGCCGCCAAGCTCCTGAAGACCGAGCATGAGGCCGCCGCGCGACCAGCCTTCTGTTTTCCGGACTGCTTCCTTGACATTCTCAAAGGCCTCAATCAGCGTTTCAGAAGAAATTTCAAAAGACATCATGCTCACCTTGGCATAGTATAGTGCATACCGCATTTATAAATGAATCCGGTGGAAAAGCTTTGCCGCACGGGTGGTTTTTTCTTCGGATTTATTTTTTAGGGCTGGGTATGGCGCGGACTTTTATGCCCGTTTGTTCTATATATTGCGTCATATTTCTAGCTGGATTGGATACTGTCAAGGGCCGCAGGGAGCTTGTCATCAAGGGCGCGCGTGAGCACAACCTGAAGAACGTGAGCCTGAATCTTCCAAGGGACAAATTGATAGTCTTTTCCGGGCTTTCAGGCTCCGGGAAGTCGACGCTCGCATTCGACACAATCTACGCTGAAGGCCAGCGGCGTTACGTCGAGTCGCTTTCGTCATACGCCCGCCAGTTCCTAGGGCTTATGAACAAGCCGGACGTGGACAGCATCGAAGGGCTTTCGCCGGCGATTTCGATAGAGCAGAAGACTACTTCCAAGAATCCGAGGTCGACGGTGGGGACGGTTACCGAGATATACGACCATCTCAGGCTTCTTTACGCAAGGATTGGCGTCCCATACTGCCCGGACCATAACGAGCCCATCACATCCCAGAGCCCGGAAAAGATTGCGGCGTCCATCGCGGCTGAGTTTTCCGGCGGCGTCGTAATCCTGTCGCCAATCATAAGGCAGAAGAAGGGCACGTATCTCCAGCTGCTCGAAGACCTGAACAAGGAAGGCTATGCCCGCGCGCGGGTGAACGGGAAGATAATCGCGACCGAGGAAAAGCCCGCACTCGACCGGTACAGGAAACACGACATCGAAGCAGTGATAGACCGGTTCGACACGAAAGACGGCCAGCGGCTCGCAGAAGCAGTAGAGAACGCGCTCAAAAAGTCCGGCGGCCTATTGATAGCATTAAGTGAAAAAGGCAAAAGTGAAAAGCTCTACTCCTCGCTGATGGCCTGCCCGGTCTGCGGCATGACGTTCGAGGAACTGCAGCCGAGGATGTTCTCCTTCAACAGCCCTTTCGGCGCGTGCGAGAAATGCGAGGGACTGGGCGTCACCATGGAGTTCGACCCGGACTTGATTATCCCGGACAGGACGAAGAGCCTTGCCGAGGGGGCGGTCGCAGCTTTCGGCAACGTCGTGGACGGATGGCGGATGAGCGAGCTTGCGAGCGTTGCTAAAAGCTTTAGGTTCTCCATGCTTACTCCGGTCAAAGAGCTGCCGAAGGAGGCGCTCGATGTCATACTATACGGCACGAAGGACAGCATAAAATTCGAGTTCAAGTCCAGGAACGGCGACTCGACCTACCAGTACAACGGCGACTTCGAGGGAGTGGTGCCGAGCCTCGCAAGGCTTTACAAGAGCACGGAATCCGAATACCGCCGCGAGTGGATGGAGCGCTTCATGCGCGTAAACCCCTGCCCGGTCTGCGAAGGCCGAAGGCTGAAGAAGAAGGTTCTCGCGGTGAAGGTCGGCGGGAAGTCCATTATAGAGGTCACCGACCTTTCGGTCAAGGACTGCCTTGCTTTTTTCAGAGGGCTGAATCTTTCAGAGAAAGACCAGTTCATATCGCGCCAGCTACTGAAGGAGATTATCGCGCGCCTGAGCTTCCTCGACGAGGTCGGCGTCGGCTATCTTTCGCTCTCCCGCGCGTCCGGGACATTATCGGGCGGGGAGGGCCAGCGCATCAGGCTTGCGACGCAGATAGGCTCGAATCTTGTCGGCGTGCTCTACGTGCTTGACGAGCCGTCCATCGGACTCCACCAGCGGGACAACAGGAAGCTGATTGAGACGCTCCTCCACCTGCGCGACCTCGGGAACACATTAATCGTCGTCGAGCACGACGAGGAGACCATACGCACCGCGGACTGGGTCGTGGATATCGGCCCGGGCGCCGGCATACACGGCGGAAAGATAGTCTACTCAGGCCCGCCTGAAGGCATTGAAAAGGACAAGAGCTCGCTGACCGGCGGCTACCTTTCAGGCAGGCTGTCGATAGACACCCCGAAAGAGAGGAGGCCGGCCGAACGGTTCATCGAGATATTCGGCGCGAAAGAGCACAACCTGAAGGACATCGACGTCAGGATGCCTGTAGGCTGCATCACAGCCGTGACCGGCGTTTCAGGCTCCGGGAAATCGACGTTAATCTATGACATACTCTACCAGGGCATGAGGCGAAAGCTCTATGACAGCCGGGAGCCGGCAGGCAGGCACGACAGGATAACTTACGAAGGCCTTGTCGACAAGGTGTTGATAATAGACCAGAGCCCCATAGGCAGGACGCCAAGGAGCAATCCGGCGACTTACACCAAGGTGTTCGACGAAATCAGAAGGCTGTTCGCCGAAATGCCGGAAAGCAAGATACGAGGATACGACGCCGGAAGATTCTCGTTCAACCTAAAGGGCGGCCGGTGCGAGGCCTGCGAAGGCGACGGCCTAATCAAGATAGAGATGAACTTTTTGCCTGATGTATATATCGAATGCGAGGAGTGCAAGGGCAAGAGGTACAACAAGGAGACGCTGGCAATCAAGTACAAAGATAAGAGCATCGCGGACGTGCTGGAAATGAGCGTAGAGGAAAACCTCGCGTTGTTCGAGAAAATCCCGTCAATAAGGAAAAAACTCAAGACGCTAAGCGACGTCGGACTAGACTACGTCAAACTCGGCCAGTCGTCGACGACGCTCTCAGGAGGAGAAAGCCAGAGGATAAAACTAACTAGAGAACTGGCCAAGCATGCAACTGGAAAAACGCTCTACCTTCTCGACGAGCCGACAACGGGCCTCCACTTCCATGACGTCAAAAAACTGCTCGCAGTCCTCAGCAAGCTGGCAGACAAAGGCAATACCGTCGTGGTGATAGAACACAACCTCGACGTCATCAAAACCGCGGACTACATAATAGACTTAGGCCCTGAAGGAGGCGACAAAGGCGGCGAAGTGATAGCAGAAGGGACGCCGGAAGAGATTGTCAAGAACAAGAAAAGCTACACCGGGGAATACCTGAAAAGACAACTGAAAAATTAACAACAGCCGTTGATGTCTACTACCTCATTCGTGCACGTATTGTTCACGCATCCACATGTTGTGCACGGCCTACAAACTTCACACACGCAGCATTCATGGTCAAGAGTTGATGCGGTATTTTCATTCTCTTTAAGATAATATCTATTATAGCAATTTCCTCTTCTCGTCTTTTCCCCACAACTTGGTATACAATCATCGTCTGACGTGCAGTACTTGGGGTCATACCTGAGAAATGCCGATGATGAGGGATCACAGGGGCATCCTTCAGGTATGAAGCAGAAACCCATATACAACTCAGAATCACCAAGCACTCTTGAGCATAGACTATCAACAGGTTCTTTGCTTATGGTAAAATTTTTTTCATAATGGACTTCCTGCGTCCTGTAAAAGCAATTCTTTCCAGTACAATTCCAGAATATCTTGTCTATGATGCAGATTCTGTCGTAGTCTCTATTCAGGGAGTACAATAATACACCGTTCAAATTTTCCCGTGGGTACGCGCAATAGATTGCACCTTTAAGCCTCTCGACTGACAGATTGTCCGAGCGGAATTGAACTCTTGCATCATTCCATATCATCTCTTCTGGGTATAACTTAGGTGCTTCAGGGATTGTGGTTGTGGTCGAGGTCACAACGCTCGTGGTTGATGAGATTCTCACTGATGTTGACGTTGTTATGGCTGTCGCATTGTAAGAATTTTCAAGTGAAGTTGGCTGTTCAGAGTATATGGTTGTGGACGTTAGAACCGCCTGTTTTTGGTTGACACATCCCGCAATGGCTATGACCACCACAAACAGAAGTAACAACCACTTCACGATTAGCAATTAAAGTGATGGAATTTAAAGTAAAGAATCTGCTGCTTCTGATACTGCTCGTTAGGATGAAGTTCAACTGGAGTATTATATGCGTCGGTTGTATCTAGGCATGAAACTTGCATTTAGCCTTTTGCTAGCCTTTTTATATTACTGTTTCTCATTAGTATCTTGCAATGGCCGAGCGTTTTAGCTTTTGGAAGGTTGCTTTCGGGATGGTCTTGATAGCCGCTGCTGTTATTATTGGGGCCTGAAGGCTCCACTGTATCGTTCTTTATTCGGGTTTTTAGGGTTCTTGGGGTTTGTTTTTTTACTCTTGGAATACCATATTATGAGGTAAGGTTTACATGGCTACTAAGATATTTGTGTTGGATACGACGCTCCGCGACGGCGAGCAGACGCCGGGCGTGAGTCTTTCGCCTGAGCAGAAGCTTGGGATAGCGAAGGCTTTGGACGAGCTTGGCGTCGACGCTCTTGAGGCGGGGGCTGCGATAACGAGCGAGGGCGAGCGCGAGGGCATAAAGAAGATAGCGAAGGAGGGCCTGAAGGCCGATGTGTATAGCTTCGCAAGGATTCTGAAGCAGGATATCGACCTTGCTTTGGACTGCGATGTGGACGGCATTTTCCTTGTCGCGCCGACTTCGGACTTGCACATCAAGTACAAGCTTGGGAGCAGCAGGGAGGCCGTCCTTAAGTCGGTTATAGAGCTGGTGGGCTACTGCAGGCAGCACGGCCTTAAGGTTGACGTCTGCTGCGAGGACGGCTCGCGCTCTGAGCCTGCGTTCCTGTTGAAGGTGTTGAAGGCCGTCGAGCAGGCGAAGGCGGACCGTTTTACGCTGGCGGATACCGTCGGTGCTTTGACTCCGGGCAGGATGAGCGATTTGGTAAAAGTTTTGGCAAAGAAAGCTAAAATCCCGCTCGGCGTTCACTGCCATGACGATTTGGGCATGGCCACGGCGAATACCGTGGCTGCCGTACGTTCAGGCGCAAGGGCCGTTGACGTCACAATCAACGGGCTGGGGGAGAGGGCCGGCAACGCGTCTCTTGAGGAGGTTGTGATGGCCTTGAAGACTTCGTACGGCTATTCGATGAATGTCAAGACTGAGAGGCTGTCAGCTATTTCAGACATGGTCGAGAGGGTCACCGGCGTTCCTGTTCCGCCGAACAAGGCGATTGTCGGCGAGAACGCGTTCACCCATGAGGCCGGAATCCATGTTGATGGGATACTGAAGAAGCCTGAGACTTACGAGCTCATCAGTCCCGAGCTTGTCGGCGCGCGAAGGAGGTTCGTCCTCGGCAAGCACGTCGGCATGAAGTCCGTGAAGAAGATGGTAGAGGAGCTCGACCTGAAGGCCACCGACGGGCAGCTTGCGGAGATATTCAAACAGGTCAAGTTCATGGGCGACAAGGGCAAGCGCGTCACCAACGTGGACCTGGAGGCCATAGCAGGCCAGGTGATGGGCATAGAGCAGAAGAGGCTCATCAGGCTTGAGGAATTGGTCACGGTCGCGGGCAACAAGTTCACGCCGACGGCGTCTGTAAAGCTGGTGATAAACGGCAGCGAGGTCGTGGAGTCCGCCACAGGAACCGGGCCGGTTGATGCGGCGATGAACGCGATAAGGAAGGCGACGAAGGACGTTCCTTTCGAGCTTGTGGAGTATCATGTGGACGCGATTTCAGGCGGGAGCGACGCATTGGTCAGGATAATGGTGAAATTGAAGAGCAAGGACAGGATTATCACGTCCCAGGGAACCGGGGCGGACATTATACTTGCGTCTGTTGACGCGATGGTCAACGGGCTTAATTCGATTATGGCCCGGATGAGCAGGTAGGATGGCGACTATTTCGGAGAAGATACTGGCCGCTAAAGCGGGAAGGAGGAGCGTTACGCCGGGCGAGATTGTGGAGGCTAAGATAGATTACGTCATGGTGAACGACGTGACCGGGCTTCCGGCATTCGAAGTCTTCGAGAAGTTCAAGACAGAGCCCCTCAGGGAGAAGGTCGTTTTGATTCCGGACCATTACGTGCCGAACAAGGACGTGGCGAGCGCGAACCAGGCGAAGGCGATGCGCGACTTCGCGAGGAAGTACGGCATAAAGAATTATTACGAGGTCGGCTGCGGCGGCGTCTGCCACCAGCTCATGGTCGAGGAGGGCTTTGCCGCCCCGGGCAGGCTCATAATAGGGGCAGACAGCCACACCTGCACTTACGGAGCCCTCGGCTGTTTTTCGACAGGCGTCGGCTCGACAGAGGCCGCGTGCGCGATGGCCACCGGCGATTTGTGGCTTAAGGTGCCTGAGACGCAGAAGTTCGTAGTCGAGGGAAAGCTCGGGAAGTATGTCATGGGAAAGGACGTTATACTTCACATAATCGGCGAAATCGGGGTCGACGGCGCGCTATACAAGTCAATGGAATACTACGGCAGCGCAATCGAATCCCTTTCCATAGCCGACAGGCTTTCGATAAGCAACATGGCAATCGAGGCCGGCGGGAAGGCTGGGATAATACCGGCGGACAGGAAGGTCGATGAGTACCTTAAAGGCAGGGTGAGAGGCAAGTACAAGGCCGTTTTTGCAGACAAGGACGCGGATTATTGCGACGTGTTCGAATACGACGCGAAGGACATCCCGGTGACGGTATCGGAGCCGTTCCTGCCTGAGAATACGAAGCCTGCGGGCGAAGTCGACGTCGAGATAGACCAGGCTTATCTTGGAAGCTGCACCAACGGCCGCATCGAGGACCTGCGGGTTGCAGCAAGCCTGATTAAAGGCAAGAGAGTCAAGGCGGGTGTGAGGATGATAGTCGTCCCGGCGACAACGCGCATATTCGCCCAGGCGATGAAGGAAGGCCTGATAAAAGTATTCATGGACGCCGGCGCCTACGTCTCAGGGCCGACCTGCGGAGCCTGCCTTGGCGGCTACATGGGAGTGCTTGCGGCTGGCGAGACGTGCGTTTCGAGCACTAACAGGAATTTCATAGGCAGGATGGGCCACAAGGACAGCAAGGTCTATCTCGCAAACCCGGCCGTCGTTGCGGCCAGCGCATTGACGGGAAGGATTACTGACCCGAACGATTTAAAACACGGCAGAGCATGACGCAAAGAGCGGTGGAAAGGCCATCGAGACTGGTTATGGGGGTGAATCCCCAAACGCTGCAGGAGAGGGGTTTGGACCCGACCGCGGGAGGCGGGTTGAAACCGGTCCATGACTTCGTGCTTTTCGAGGAGACGAATGAGGGGCGCAGGAGGGATGTGGATGCTAGCAGGTTCAGGGTCGAGGACCTGAATGTTGAAGCCAAGAGGGCTCTGCTAGTAGACGACATGGAAAGGCG
>JAQTQS010000062.1 GCA_028712125.1 Candidatus Altarchaeota archaeon | reverse complement strand
CAGAAAAAAGGATGCAACGGTTAATACGAGCATTCCCGTACAAGAAGCCGCGTACGCTGTCTTAACGACCACCTGAAGAAAAAGATTCTCGAGCGTACTGCATGAGATTATTTCCTGCGAAACTCCGCCCGGGTTGAATCATGCAGTGAGCCCGACAGCGCGGCATAGCCGGCCTCAATCTTCTTCTTGGACTGCTGGTCCCCATCCGAGCGCTCTCCCGTCAGGGCGCCCGCGCCCGGCGCGCCAGAAATCATGCCGCCTGCAACGGCAGAAAGATGGACGACGATATCGCTCTCCCGCAGGAAAGACGATGACGCAATAATGCCAGCAATGACGCTGATTTCCGCAAGCGCCTTGACTCCGTCAGGCTGGGCCTTGTAGCGGACAAGCTCCTCGTTTACATAATCCCTGAAACCCTGGCGGAACCCCGCCGCCATCCCCGCAGACTCGGCAAGACGCAATCCAAGCTTGACTGTCAAAACTTCGTTAAACGCCATGGCGACGTCCTCGGTATTGAAGACAGTCTCTGCCGGATGAAAATTTGCCGCCGGCGCGAAGTCTATAAAGGGGTTAACCCCGACACACGCGGGAACAACGCCCGAAGAAGACCCGCCAACGCCCTTGCGCAGGACGCTTCTGGCTAATTCCCGCGGCAGTATGTAATCAAGCCCGGAACGCAGGTTTCCGGGCGTTGCGCGAAGCAAATTGAGGAAAAGCACGCTCTTACCGTCAACCTCGTCTGAAAAAACCATATATTCCTTATCGTCAAACGCCAGGCATACGCGGTCGAAAGCGAACGACGTGCCAGTAATGGACGCAGAGACACTCTTCAGCTTGTCAAGGCCGGTCTTGAACAGAACAAGCGTCCGGCACAACCCCCTGTCGGTCCATCCGGTCTCCGCCATGGCAATCTTCCATAAGACTGCAACATCCTTGTTCCAACCGCTGCCTTTCAACGCGGCAGAGAGGGAAAACGTGTTCTCATCAAGAACGCCGGTAAGGAGGGTAGTAACGTCCACAACATTGCCGACCGGCTTGCCGCAGGCGGCGGACGAGCTGCCTTCGGGCTCATCCTGCCTGGCGGCTTTTTGCCGCGACGTAACATTTCGCATTATTTAAAACTTCCCTCCGTCCCCAACGCTATGGAAACGAAGACTACCCTTCCGATAAGGCGTAAAATCAGGCCGGTATCGGGACCGCGTCCAAGCCCATGACCTTTGTCTTAAGCTCCTGGAACCTGTTCTGGAGAGTCAACTCCGTAACGCCCTTGAGCTTGATAATACGGCCCTTGTCCGCGTTCTTGTCCTTCGTAATGACGCCCGCAAGGCACATCGCTGCAGCCGCAGCACCCATGGGCTCGCGGCCGGCTGTAATGCCTTTCTTGGTCGCATCCTTGAGTATCTCGATGGTCCTCGCTTCGGTCTCGCCCGAAACCCCAAGCTCGATGGCAAGCCTCGGCACGTAATCCATGGACGTGACAACGGGCATCTTCAACGCCAGCTTGCGGCAGACGAACCTGTAGCTTCGGCCGATATTCTTCTTCGAAACACCGGACGCCTCCTCCAACTCCTCAAGAGTCTTCGGAAGGTGGTGCTTACGCGAGACTAAGTAAAGGACGGCCGCAACGACGCTCTCGATGCTCCGGCCCTTGACAAGGCCCTTGTTGACAATCTTGCGGTAGAGTTGCGCGCACTCCTCCTTGATGTTGCTGGGAACGTTAAGGAAGGAACACATGCGGTCAAGCTCAGGCAACGCCGTGTAAAGGTTGCGCTGCACGCTGTCCGACATCCTCGAACGCTTCTGCCACTTCCTCATGCGGTAAAGCTTGGCCTTCTGCTCCGACGGGATGCTGTTGCCCCTGATGTCGCGGTCGTACTTGTCAATCTCGGTAGTAAGACCCTTGTTAAGCTTAGCGTACTTGACCGGGCCGCCCGCGCGGGCGCGCTTGTTCCTCTGGTCCTCGTCAAACGCCCTCCACTCGGGACCGTCGTCCGGAATCAAGTCAATGACGACCAGGCCGCACTTGTTACAGACTAGTTCGCCGTGCTTCTGGTCTAGTATAAGGTTCGGGTTGCTGCAATCCGGGCATGTTGACGCGTGGTGTTCCATCTTGTTTTCTCCTGTTTTACATCAAAACGGCATATAGTGTAGAAGTCAAATACAACTGCACTCCCATATCACAGGACTGCGAGAAGTTTGGACCCCCAACCAATTCCCCGCCGTTTTTCGTGGATAATAATAACGCGACATTAGTATATAAACTTATCGGTAGTATGAGCTTTGCACAAAAAGTCGATTTTATGCCGAAATTCCGTTTCCCGTGTTTGTTTTCCTGGCAGTTTTTTGTCGGCGCGTGTTTTTGGTTTTTATGCGAATCCATACATTGCGTTCACTATCTGGTTTGCGACTGTTGCGAGGATTAGGGCCATTATTATGTAGGTGATTGCTTTTTTTGCGTCGTCTCTTGTTTCGGGTGTGTCCGAGGTGAGCCATCTGAGGCCGTGTATTGCGAGCATCAGTGCGCCCAGCGCCGTCGCGAGGTTGAATAGCGCGACTTCGAGTTCGCCTAGGTCTATGAACAAGGCGACGAGGTCGGTGCAGCCGCTGGAGAGGACGATTACTGCTATTAGGGCGGCCAGCTTCGTGTATGAAGGCTGTGGCATTTTTCAGGCTTTCTTTTTCAGTTCGCGTATTTTCGTCTTGAGTCCTTCGGGGTCTGCGACTTTTTCGAAAACGATTTCGTAGCTGCCTGAGCCGGCGGTGCTGAAGTAGAGGTCGCCGTAGTTTAGGAGCCGTCCGAGGAAGTTTTGTCTTACCATGGTGTCCTGTATTTTGTCGAGTTCCGCGTCGCGCACGGTGCGGGAGAGGAATCCGTTTTCTGATTTGACGCGTTCTGTGGTGACAAAGTATCGTTTTTTATACAACTCTATCACGCCGAGGAGGAGAACTATCAGTCCTAGTCCGAGGAGGATTAACGTGAGGACTCCTATTATCCAGTAGCTAAGGAGCGATAGGGGGCTTCTGCCGCCTTTCCATATTATTTGTTCCGCCATGCTTAGGTATTTATTCGGCCGCTTAAATAATACTGGGATGAGTGACGTTGTTCTTGTGTATCCGCCTTACCGGAACACCCCTCCGGGGAGGAGTTACAGCCCTTTGGGCCTGCCTTATGTCGCATCAGTGCTTGAGAATTGCGGGTATAGCGTAAGGATTGTGGACGCGGACATGGAACGCCTTGATGTCGGTAGTGTCGCGTCTGTTGTGGCCGCCGAGCGGCCGCGTCTTGTCGGGATTACTGTTTTGACTCATGCGCTGCCTGGCGTCTTATCGCTTGTGGAATCGCTGAGGCGCCTTGGTATCACTAACGTTGTCGTCGGCGGGCCGCATATTACGGCAGACCCGCAGATGGTGGCTGACTTGGGCTTGCGGTATGGCATACGCGGGGAGGCGGAGTATGGATTCGTAAAGCTTGCCAAGTATGTATTAGATGGAATTGGCTCGGAGGATGACGTTGAGGGGCTGATTGTTAATGATGGCGGCCGGTTGCGTGCTGGACGGCCGTGTTTTTTGGAGGATATCGACGCTCTTCCTTTGCCTGCGCGCCATCTGGTTAGGACGCGCGATTACCGGTTTACTGTCGTTTTTTCATCGAGGGGGTGTCCCTACCAGTGTCTATATTGCGCCGAGCAGTGCAGGAATGTGAGGTTTCGCAGCCCGGACAGCGTTGTTGATGAGATTGCCGGCCTTGTCAGGGATTATGGGATTAGGGATGTTGATTTCGGGGACAGCGTCTTTACATTGGACAATGAGCACGTGCTTGAAATCTGCCGGCTTCTCAGGGAGCGCTCTGTCAGGGTCCGGTGGAATTGCATCACAAGGGCTGATTTGGTCGACCGAAAGCTTCTGGGCGTTATGAAGGATTCAGGCTGCAGGTTCGTCTCGTTCGGCGTCGAGTCGGGCGTTGAGGACATTAGGTTTGCAGGCGGAAAGAGGATAACTGACGATGCCATAAGGGAGGCTTTCGCCTCATGCAGGCAACTCGGATTGCGCACGAGGGCGTCTATCTTGTTTGGAACCCCCGGCGAGACGGTCGCCGACATGCGAAAGTCCATCGATTTTGTCAGGAGCATTCGTCCGGATTATGCCTTGTTCAGCATCACACAGGTTTTTCCCGGCACGCCGTTGTTCGGCCGTCTTTTGCGCGAGGGTAAGGCAGGCAATGATGTGTGGCGGAATTTCATGCATAATAAGACGCTTTCGCTTGATTACCTGCCTGACGGCGTGACTCTTGAGGAGGCGTATGAGGTGAGCCGGGAGGCTTTCAGGAGGTTTTATCTTGACAACGGCTATTTATGGGGCAAGGTTAGGGGTGTCGGGGATGTC
This sequence comes from Candidatus Altarchaeota archaeon, assembly GCA_028712125.1. GTDB lineage: Archaea > Altiarchaeota > Altiarchaeia > IMC4 > SCGC-AAA252-I15 > VGJA01. The sequence continues at coordinate 4,644 of JAQTQS010000062.1, read as the reverse complement.
TATGAGCTTTCCGAGGCTATGTTCCTTGTTCTGGCGAAGCTGGGGGTCGCCAGTCTGCGTGAGCCTGCCGACGAGGTATGCACAAATGCATAAGAGTTTAATGGAGGCCTTGGAGGCGAATGCAATGCGTCCGAGCCCTGTGATAATGCGGATGGTAATGGCTTAAGAGAATATTAAAGAAGGCCTCCAATAGTAGATAGAGGTATTGCTCTAATGAAGACCATTGCTGAAATCAACGAGAAAATCCGGAAGGGCAAGGCGGTTGTCGTCAGCGCCGAGGAGATGCCGGACATCGTTGATAAGAAGGGCGCGAGGAAGGCCGCGGAGGAAGTTGACGTTGTCACTACCGGGACGTTCGGCGCGATGTGCAGCTCTGGCGCGTTCCTGAATTTCGGGCATTCAGACCCGCCGATTAAGATGCAAAAGGTCTGGCTGAACGACGTGGAGGCTTATACTGGAATTGCGGCGGTGGACGCTTACATCGGCGCGACCGAGCTCAGCCGCGAGCGGGGGATTGAATACGGCGGCGCCCATGTGATAGAGGACTTGGTGTCCGGCCGGGAGGTTTCGTTGAAGGCCTCGGCCTATAGTACGGACTGCTACCCGCGCACAAGCATTGAGACGTCGGTCAGGCTTGAGGACCTGAACCAGGCGTTCCTGTTCAATCCGCGTAATTGCTACCAGCGTTATAACGCGGCAACGAATTCGTCGGATGGGGTGTTGCATACTTACATGGGGACGCTTTTGCCCGGCAAGAGGAATGTGAATTTTTCAGGCACCGGGGAGTTGAGCCCTCTTATTAACGACCCGGAGTATGACGTGGTCGGCTTCGGGACTAGGATATTCCTTGGGGGTGGGCAGGGGTATGTAGTGGGCGAGGGGACGCAGCACAATCCCTTGAAGAAGTTTGCGACATTGTCGGTAAAGGGAAACCTTAGGGGGATGAGCCCGGAATACCTGAAGGCTGGCGTCGTACGTGACTACGGCACGACGCTGTACGTCGGCATCGGCATACCCATACCGGTACTGAATGAGAAGATTGCGAAAAATACGGCCGTCAGGAACAAGGATGTGAAGGTCAACATCCTCGACTACAGCGTGCCAAGGCTAAATAGGCCGGTAATCAGGGAGGTTGACTACGAGACGCTGTTTTCAGGCGAGGTTGATGTTGACGGCGTCAAGGCAAGGACCAGCAGCCTTTCCAGCCGCAAGGTCGCGAGGGATATTGCGGCGAAGCTTGGGGATTGGATAGAGCAAGGTGAGTTCTACCTTTCTGAAAAGCTGGAGAGCCTTCCTGCGGATACAGCATTCAAGCCGATGAGGATGAGCGCCGAGGTTGCTCCCATAAGCAGGGTCATGACGAGGGATGTTGTAACGGCCAAGGAGGACGATCCGGTGGAGAAGGTGTGCAACCGGATGATTAAGAACGGGATAGACCAAATACCGGTAGTGAGCGAGGAGGGCGCGATACGCGGAATCGTTACTGCCTGGGACATAACAAAGGCTACTGCAACCGGCAAGCGGAAGCTTGGCGAGATTATGACAAGCAAGGTGATAACCGCAAGCCCGGACGAAGCAGTGGACGCCGTATCAAGGAAGCTTGAGAAATACAAGATTAACGCGACGCCGGTGATTGACGCGAAAGGTGTGGTGGTCGGGATTGTAACGCTTTCGGACATAAACAAGTTTTACAGGAGGGCGAGATGAACACCTATGAGATAACATACCTGTCGCGCACCTCCGGCGAGCCCGTGCTCTCCAAGGTGATAATCAAGACAAAGGCGCTTGTGAACATCCTTAAGGCCGACATCGACCAGGACCGGGGCGTGATGGTCATAAACATCATCGGCACCCCGGAGGATGCGAGGAGGGTCGTGCAGGAGTTCAAGAAGCACGACAACGTCAAGATAAGGGAAATCCAGAGGAAGATAAGCGTTAACCGCGACACATGCATAGACTGCGGGGCATGCATTGGGCTGTGCCCGACCAATGCGCTCAACTTCGATTCCAAAGCGAAGCTTGAGATTTTCGAGGACAAGTGCATCCAGTGCAAGGCCTGCGTCAGGGCGTGCCCGATGAAGGCGCTGTCGATTGAAGAGTGATTTCAAGGAATGTAGAGTACAAGGAAAGCCGGTTGAATATTCTTTGCGACTTGAATTTTGGGGGGGGTGTTTTTGCGCATCTTGTGCGAACGTACACGGAACTCGATGCGTACATCAAGCGGGATTCCTATTTTGGCATCTCATACAGCCCGGTGAAGCTGAAGCGAAATCCGCCACAGATAGCCGTCACAATGGCGGACGCGGCAGGCAAGGCCGGCGTCGGGCCGATGGCAGCTGTTGCCGGCGCAATAGCCGAGGATGTCGGGCGCATCCTGCTGGAGATGGGGGCAAGGGAGGTCATTGTCGAGAATGGCGGCGACATCTTCCTGTCTATACGCCGCCAAAGGACAATCGGCATACACGCAGGATGTTCGGGATGGTCGAACAATCTTGCATTGAAGGTTAGGCCAAAAGAGACGCCTTGCGGGATATGCACGAGCTCGGCGACAGTCGGGCCGTCTGTAAGCCTGGGCGATGCGGACGCGATAACGGTTGTCGCGGATACGGCAGCCCTTGCGGATGCCGCGGCCACGGCCGTCGGCAACATGGTGAAGGGGGATAAGGGAGTCGAACGCGCCCTGGACTACGGGAGGGGGATACCGGGCGTCAGGGGTCTTTTGATAATACGCGGCGGCACGCTTGCCGCCGGAGGTAGTCTTCCGGAGATTGTGGAACGGCGATTTCACGTGAAGCGGTGACAGTGGCAGGATCAGCGGTGCACCATCTTCAACAGGTCGGCCTTGGTTACAATGCCAAGGACCGAGCCCCTGTCCGCAACCACGACAGCCGGGCTGCTTTCAAGCAATGCCGACACTGCCGTGACAGGGGTTGAGGGGCTGATCATTGGAAGCGGGTTCTCGGCGTAAGACGACACCTTGCGTCTGGAAAGGTCCTGTGCGTTCGCGCCGGAAGCTATCTGATTTAGTATCGTAGACTCAGACAGCGAGCCGACAATGCGGCCTTTCCTGAGGACGGGCACTTGGGAGACTTCGTGCTTTTTCATCGTTGCTGCCGCCTTTTCAATAGTGTCTGAGGCATGGACGAAATGAACGTGGGAGGACATTATCTCGCTTGCCGGCACTTCGCTCTTGCCGACGGAATCCAATGCCGAAAACAAGGAGGCTGCCTTGGAATAGCCGGGGTCTATGTCCCCGGACTCGACGCGGGCGACAAGGGACTGGCTGACTTTGGCCATGATTGCGAGCTCGGACTGCGAGAGGCCGAGCTTTTTCCTGAGCTTTCGTATTTCAGAAAGTTCGGGTATTTTCATGTTTAGTGTAATAGTATAACATAGCGCATGAGGGAAAAAATAGATGGCGGTATTGAAGGTTGATATGGGGGGGATATTGGCGGCCTTGAAGCGGCATTATCCGCATCCAAGGATGGAGCTCGTCTATCACAACCCATTGCAGCTTCTTGTGGCTACCGTACTTTCGGCGCAGTGCACCGACAAGCGGGTCAACATCGTCACAAAGACTTTGTTCCGGAAATACCGCATGGTTGAGGACTATGCCAATGCAAACCTGAAGGAATTTGAAAAGGATGTCAGGTCGACCGGATTTTACCGCGCGAAAGCCCGGAACATTAAGAACGCGGCCGGGAAAATGATTGAGGAGTACGGCGGGAGGGTGCCGAAGACCATGGAGGAATTGCTGACGCTGCCCGGAGTCGCCAGAAAGACGGCCAACATAGTGCTCACAGAAGGCTATGGAATCGTGGAGGGCATCGCGGTCGACACGCACGTTAAGAGGGTTTCCTATCGCATGGGATTCACCGATAACATTAATCCGGACAAAATCGAGCGGGATTTGATGGAAAAGATTCCCAAGCGAGACTGGGGTAGAGTGAACATGACGCTTGTGCTACATGGCAGATACGTCTGCACTGCGAAAAAGCCGCTTTGCAGCGAATGCATCATAAACACGATGTGCCCGAAGAGAGGTGCTGCCGTATGAGCCTTGTAAAATACAGGGAAAAGAGGGAGTTTAGCAAGACCGGCGAGCCTGAAGGCAAGGAAAAACCGGCGGCCGGAAGCGTCTATGCCATACAGAAGCATGATGCGTCGCACCTTCACTGGGACCTTCGGCTGGAATTTGACGGCGTGCTTAAGAGCTGGGCCATACCAAAAGAGCCACCGACTATGGAAGGCGAGAAACGCCTTGCAGTCCAGACAGAAGACCATCCTGTTGAATACGCGAAATTCCAAGGGGAGATACCGAAGGGCGAATACGGGGCGGGCAGCGTCGAAATATGGGACAGCGGAACGTTTCGCACAATAGAAAGGACAGAAGAAAAGCTCTTGGTAGACATCAAGGGGAAAAAGCTCACGGGCCCGTACTACCTCGTCAGATTCCCAAACGCCGGGCCTAAAAGCTGGCTGTTCTTCAAGAAGAAAGCCCAGTCGTAGAGTATTGCATCACTTAATAGCAGCGGATAATAATTAAACGACAGACAGAATGACTGAGGAAACCAGCGCGCTTTTCCAGGCGCTATACAGCATTGAGGAGATACGGGAGCTGTTGAGACAGACCGCGCCCCGGCA
>JAQTQS010000061.1 GCA_028712125.1 Candidatus Altarchaeota archaeon | reverse complement strand
ATGCTGCCCCCCCGGCTGGTGATGGGGATAAGGCGCTTCCGTGACTTGTTGACCAAATCAAGCGTAATCCCGCAGTGCAGCGTCATGAAGTCGACGCCGTCGCGGGCCTGCTTCTCAAGGACGTCGAGCATGTCGTCGAACGTGACGTCAGAAAGGTTCCTGCCGGCGAACATCTGGTATAAGGGAACCGTCCCCACAGGGACGCTCGACTCGCGAAGAATCCGTTTTCTGGCGCGGTCAACGTCCTTACCGACGCTCAAGTCCATGACCGCGTCGGCGCCGGCATCTATTGCGGCACGGCACTTCGCCAGCTCAATGTTGATGTCGTCCTGCTTGGGGCTGGTGCCGACGTTCGCATTGACCTTCGTCCTCACGCCCGCGCCGATGGCAATCGGTTTTATGTCCCTCCCCGCGTTCCTCACGACCACGATGCTGCCGCCGCGAACGCCTCTGGCAAGGCCTTCCTTTGATATGGGCTCCGTCTTAAGAATGTCGCCAAACATACGCCAAATACATTGGAAACAGCCAAGATAAATCAACGCGCCGAACGGCGCACAACCCGTCAACTGGAGCCGAATGTCAGCATATAGCCCTTACGCTCAAGCTCGTCCGCCAGGCGCGGGTCACGGGCTATGTCAAAGAACGACCCAGCCATCTCGCCTGAAAGGTGCATCATCGGAAACTCTTGGTTCACAGAGTCGAGGAATTTCGCCCGCGCGTCTTCAGCGCCCCTGCCGGACATGCATTTTGCGGCATAGCCCCTGACTTCGGCAGGGTTATGATGGGTCCGGAGCATCCACGTCGAAATTCTCACGGCGTTAATCCTTGTCATCCTGTCCGCAAATCCAAGCGAATTGAAGCCGGCGTCGCCTTCAATAACATCAAGGATTGGCCCGATGCTCTTGGAATTCATAGAAAGCGTCTTTCCATACAGCTCCACAACATTCGCCTGCTCCGGGTATTGCAGGCCGTCTATCACGCCAAGACCCGTCTCGTACACCCTTTTGGCCAGCGTGCCAATAGACTGAGCGGTCAATGCCGCGTCAGTTTTCTCAAGGCGGGAGAGAACGGCCGGCCATTGAGCGGTCATGTTCCCGCCCTGGAAAGAGGGATTCATCCGGGCGGCAATCGTGGGAGAGTCATTGCGTTTTGCCGCATCCTTCAGGTCACTTTTCACCCGCTTGTCGACAATGCTGCCGAAATACGACCTCTCGCTCCGATAGCGCCGTTTAATCCCATTAAGGCCCTCAGCAACAGCATTGCAGAAGACCGGGGCCAGCGATTCGAACGTTTCTGCCGGAGTATTTACGGTCTTCCCGGCATGCCCGGCCGCTATCCTGTGCTTCAGCAGGTCCGACGCCAGGCTGCATGCGTACAAGCCCGCGCTCCTTGAATCTTCCAGCGGCGTGTCCGAATCCTTGAACGACGAAGTCGGGTCGATAAGGCTGATTGCCGTTGGAACCTTATTTGAGTCCATGGAGCTGACAACCTCGTCGCCGTCGTCGAACAAGACCCTTCCGACCGCCATGTTCGACGCAGCCATGCGCCCCTTGCAGCCGACGAGGCCCCTGACAAAGTCAGCGCTCTGGTACTGCTCCAAAGAAAGCCTGTTCGTGGCATCCCCGTCAACGTACCTGCGCACCACGTGAGAAACGCTGACCGTCCCATTGCCGGGCACTTCCTTTTTTGTCGGATATATCTCGTAGTCTGGAAGTCCTGATTCCGGGCACAACGACTGTATGCACGCTATCCTGTCCAAAACGTAAAGCTCGTATTCGCGCGCCGTCGCGAGGGCCCGGTCCATTGTAAATCCGTTTCTCAGGAACGTCTGCGCGTTCCATTTAAAGACCCGGTCAACCATCTTGGTCTCCGGCTGGTCTTTTGTGCCGCACACAAGGATGTTCACGTCACGGTCCGGCTCACCGTAATTCCGGATGTCGTCGGCAATCATGTCCCGCCTGGAACGGGACACCGGAACGCTGCAGACATAGCCGTATTTCAAATCAGGATGGTCGGCAAGCATGTCGTTAATAAGGTCTTTAGTGGTCGGGCCAGACCGCTCGTTGAAAGCCCACCTCCTCCACAGCACGGTGTCGCTGCCGTCGACAAAAAAAGTCTGCGTGCTCTCGCACTCGCCCCGGCATTCATCAGGCCCGACGACAACAAACCCCTTTTTCCTCAACATCGCCTTCCTTTCAAGCAATAACGACCTCGTGGCAGCCGGTAGGCTCGTCAAGTCAACCCTTAAACCAGAGGAATACTCCCCGCCGGCCTCGGTGCCGGGTATGTATCCCCCGGGAAGCGGCTTGATATTTCCTCTAAACTCAGTGCCGAGCTTCAGCCTGTCCTCCTCTGTCGGTATGTTCCGGACTATCGCGTAAAGCCGGTTCCCTGCGTCAGATGGTATGGTATCAAGGCTTGTGTCGTTAAACAGGGGATTATTGCCCCCTCTGATATCGTCCAGAAGGCCTTCGAACTTCACCCTGACGCCCTTCTGGAGCGTCTTCCAGTCGCCGGCCTTCCCGGCATCGACTGCGATTTCCCCCAGGGCATCGCGTATGAATCCGGTATCCTCAATCAGTTTGCCGTCTTTTGCAACCATCAGGAAATCAAGCTGCCGTCTGGCATTCTCGCCGGTATCCCTGCAGCTCGGCATCGGGACCTCGTCATACATCGAGACTATCTCCTCCAGCCGGCTCTGGAACCGGTCCCTGTTTTTTAGGTCGCCGAGGACCCCGGCAAGCTGCGAGGCGCTCATATAGCTGACGCGCTCAGACGCAAAAAACCTGTTACCGGTGACGGATTCCCTCTCGGAATCGCGCAGGTGTTGGAGCACCGCCTCCCACTCCAACCCGACCGGGTCCACCATGTGCATGAAGCCATTGCACTTCAGCATGTCCCGCACTCCCGCGTTCATGATGCCCATAAATTTTATCTTATCCGGCGGGACCCGGACGTAAGGCCCGGTAAGAGCGTCCAGCGCCTGGCGGTACACCTTAAAGCCGAGAGTGTCCGGGCGTATTGAAAGGGTCGCGCCCTCGCCCCTGCCGGACACCACAAGCGGAACGTAGGTCCCGCTCTTCATCAAGGCCTCGACTAATGTGTCATCTTCCATCTGAAGCATGCCCGCACCCCTCCGGAGCCTCTTTATCGCGGGCATGGCGTTATTAAACGAAGCGCCGTGCGTCCCATGCGAGGAAGAAAGCACCGCGGAAGGAAGCAAACAGTCCTTGGGCAAAATCAGCAGAGCCTTGAAATTCACGGGCTCCCCGTTAGGCTTCAAGGCTAGCGGAGGGCCGCCGACGACAGTGACATGGACAGGAACGTCGCCCACGCCCTTCAAACCGGCATCCTCGCAGGAAGCAGGGACGTTGCCGGCAAAGGCCGGACCGCGCTTCCTATCCCTGTGGACGACCATACAAAGTATTACGCATCGAAAACTTAAATACCTCCCCGGACAAGGATTTCATGAGAGCGAGGGCGGCAAAACACCATCAGAAATCCTGGCACAGAATCGACGGCTTACTCCTTTTTAGGCCCTAGCGCAATGCCAAGTTTCTCTTTTGCCGAGTGCAGCCTGCTCTTAACGGTACCAATGGGAATGCCAACCATTCCTGAGATATCCTTGTACTTGAAGCCTGCTGCAGAAAGTACGAGAATCTCCCTGTCTTTCTCCTGCAGCATGTCAAGCGCCCTATGAACCCTGTCGCTTTCAGATTGCCGCGAGTCTTTTTCTTCGACAATGCGGTCTGGCCTCGCCTCGTCTTGCCTAACTCCCAACGAATAACTCTCTTCGTCGGTTAAACCCTTGCCTCCGGTCAGAACGCTGACCGGCGTCTCCTTCGTCCTCACGCCCCTCCGGTTGAAGTCCTTGCACGTGTTTCCGGCTATGGTAAACAGCCACCCCCGAAAACGGCCGGCGTCTTCAGGCTTCGGGACATAAGTGTGCGCGCTGGTAACCACCTTCATGAAAGTCTCCTGCACTGCGTCCTGCACAAGGTTCACGTCTGCCAGCACCCTCTTACAGGCCTTTGCAACCGAAACACCGTACCTGGCGTACAACTCGGCGAAGTATTCCTCAGACTCGCTTACGCGCAGCATAAGCTGCTCGTCAGTCATGGACTTGGCAGGAGCGAACTCCTTTAGCTTAGGCTCAACCGTCTTAGCAGCCTCATGCTGGAATTTAGGGGCATTACGCCTGTCACGCCCCCTCACCACATCTCCCATGGTAAGACATAGGGTGATTAAGGAAAAAAGCAAATCATTGGAGGAAACACAAAGAACCGAATCCAATGGAAAGGCCGCCCTACAAGCCCATTTTTATCCGCACCCGACCATTATCATTACACCCAAGGATAGAATTGGAAAATTCAGAATGAAAAACGATGTCAGAATCCTCGAACTGCTCGAGGACGACGGAAGGGCCTCTGCAAAGGAGATTGCGGCGATGCTCGGCCTGAAAGAGAAGGACGTTGAAGGCGAGATTAAAGAGCTGTCCAAAAAGGGCGTCATCAAGGGCTTCAAGGCAGTCGTCGACTGGAGGAAGGCGAGCGTAAAGAAGGTGATAGCCGTCATACAGGTGAAGGTTATACCGCAGGCGAGACAGGGCTTCGCAAAGACGTGCCTGGACATAGCCAAGGACAAGAGGGTATTGGACGCATTCGTCGCTACCGGCGAATACGACCTGCTGCTTTTCCTTGAAGCCGAGACGCTGGAGGAAATCAGCGACTTCGTGACCGAAAGGCTTGCGACCAAGAAAGAGGTCATGGGAACGAACACCCACATCATCCTAAGCCAGTTCAAGCGAGACGGTAAAATGTTCGCTGAAACGGCCGGCGGGAGACTGCCGTTAAGCCCCTGAGGGGGCTGAAACGGAGGCTGCATTTTCATGACGCGTGTCTCGAAAAGAGTCAGGGACGTGCCGTTCTCAGGCATCAGGAAGTTCTTCGATTTAGTCGCGGAAAGCAAGGACGTAGTCAGCCTCGGCGTCGGCGAGCCCGACTTCCCGACACCAGCGCCCATGAAAGACGCTGGCATACAGGCCATCGAGATGGACTACTCCGCGTACACCTCGAACTACGGCCTGCTCGAACTGAGGGAGAAGATTGCAGAGAAACTGTCAAAGGAGAACGGCCTTGCAGCCGACCCGAAAAACCAGATTCTTGTGACTACCGGAACGAGCGAGGCTTTGGACTTGGCATTTCGGGCAATCCTTGAACCGGGCGACGAAGTAATCGTGCCCGAGCCGTCGTACGTGTCCTACAATCCGTGCGTGTGGTTCGCCCACGCAAAGCCCGTGAGCGTGCCAATGAGAGAGGAGGACAATTTCAGGGTAAGGCCCGAGGAGATAGAGGAGAGGGTGTCGAAAAGGACGAAGGCCATCATCGTCGCATCGCCGAACAACCCCACGGGCGGCGTCCAGCACAAAGAGCATCTTGAAGGCATCGCCGAAATCGCGCTAAAGCACGACCTTACGGTCATTTCAGACGAGCTGTACGAGTACCTCATCTACGACAACGAGAGGCATTACAGCATCGGCTCATTCAAGGGGATGGAGGACAGGACGATAACAATCAACGGATTTTCCAAGGCCTATGCGTTCACGGGCTGGCGGCTCGGCTATGCGACGGCAAGCCCTGAAATCATAGAGAACATGATGAAAATCCACCAGTACATCATGCTGTCCGCGCCGACAATCGCGCAGCACGCCGCGCTAAAATTCACAGAATCACGGCGGTACACGAAAGACATGGTCAAGGAATACGACAGACGGCGAAAGCTGCTGGTCGCAGGCTTAAACGACATACCCGGCATAAGCTGCATCACTCCGAAGGGCGCGTTCTACGCGTTCGCGAACATAAAAAAGACCGGCATCAAATCAGAGAAATTCGCAGAAAGGCTGCTCAAAGAAGGCGGCGTAGCGGCAGTACCCGGCAGCACATTCGGCCCTTCAGGCGAAGGATACATGCGCTTCTCATACTCGGTGTCAAGGGAGACGATAAAGGAAGCGCTCGAAAGAATCGGAAAGTTCATGAAAAAACTCTAAGATGGAAGCCTCGGAAATCGGCCTGCTGTTCCTTGCGGCCGCATGGTTCATTCAGATGCTCTACATCCTCCGCGGGAGGAAGGAGATGCAGAAACTGTTCCTCATACCCTACTTGATAGGCTCGGTCATACTAGTCCTCGACGGCTATGACAACGGCACGCTGACGAACCGGGCGTATCAGAACCTTGTGATACTCTCATGCGCATTAATCATACTATTGAAAACCGGCGGCAAACACAGGAAATAGCGGACTAAAATGGAACTCGTTACAATAGGCCTGCTGTTGATAATCGCAGGCTGGGCCGTGCAGCTCTCGCACGACAGGCGCGGCAGGAAAGACTTCAGCATTGTATTCCTCGCACTCTACGTAGTGGGATGCGAGATGCTCGCGATAGACGCCGTCATGAACAACGCATTAGTCAACGGAATACTGAACCTGTTATGCGCGATACTGCCGGCGCTAATCCTGACAGGAATGCTTAAAACAGGCGGGCGAAAGAGCTAGACCATAACAACCCTAAGACTTCTGCCTGTCCTTCAGCTTCTCGGCAAAATAGAAGGTCACGGCCGTCCCATCAGGCGAGCTTTCAATCACGACCCTGCCGTCATTAACACTCCCGGCCGATTCTCTCATCAAACCCAGGCCCTGGCTTTTCTCACCGCCACCGCCGCGATGTATCTCGCCTCCGCTATGCCATGCCTCAAGCACGGCGGCAGGCATGCCCGGCCCGTTGTCCTTGATGGTTAACGATGCTATATTCTCGCCCTCGCCATAACCCCTATTCCTGAAGTGTGCTTTCACACCGGCATCCTGCAGGCCATCCACTGTTGAGACGCCGGGGACCATACTAACCTTTCCGCCGGATTTGCCCTCAACAGCGCGTCCCGCATTAACCAAGGCCTGCTTGAGCGAAATCTCAAGACTGCCCAGCTCCTTCTTATTTATCTCTATTGTGGGAACGTCCGCCCTGTCATTGGCAATGTCATAACCCAATTTGACGCCCAAATCAGGCGCAGTCATCGTTGCTGCGACCCTCAAGTCCACGGCCTCCAAACCGCCGGCGGCAAGCTTCAAGTCCTGCTGGATGAAGCCGAAACGGTCCTTGAACATCATGGCGGCCGTCGTGTAACCCTCGAACAATGCGTGCATCCTCTCCGCCCCTCCCTTATCTTGGAAGGTAAGGCCTGCCAATCTGATTAGTTCAATATTGTTGAATACCGTCGTCACCCCCTGCGAGCCGAAGAGGTCGTGCTCGAAGTCGCCTAGCTCCCGGGCGTCCATCTTGACCAGCTTGTCGTAGGAATACTCATCCGGGTCCTGGAACCGCCAGCTTATCTTGTCCCTCGCCCTCTTCACACTCTCGACCTTACCGGCCGGAACCGTCGCTGTTGCCAGCGTCTCGTCCAAATCCTTGAGGAACCGGCCGTGCAAGGCCACCCAGTTGAGGCAGGCGTCGGACATGGATGCGAACAATCGCTCCCTCGCGTCCTTCGGCAGGCTCTTGAAGTCCGGCATCTCGGGCTTGGTAGCCCTGACGAGCAGGTCGAGGTTTTCCGCCTTCCGCCCGCCGGCAAGAAGCATCGCGTCAACCGCGTCCAAGAGAAGTTCAGGACGCAATGCAACATCCTCCTTGCGAAGATAAGTGAATGCCAGCCCGCCAGTCTGCTTCAGCCTTCTATCCACCGCGGCCTGCAAATCCCTGACGTTGCCGGCACCTGAGACCTGCGACATGAAAGCCCTAGTCTCATCGCTGCCCTGCCCGCCAGAGACTATGACGAACGGCACGTAAACGCCCCTCTTCGCAAGATTCAATAAAAGCTCCCTGCCGGACAAATCCGGCATGTCCATGTCAACCACAAGAACGTCCAACTCGCCCTTCGAAGCCCTCTGGGCTATGGAATCGAGCGCCTTCCGGGAGTCGGTCTCAAAGCCGCCCCGCCCGCCGAACGGACCGGACAGAGCGCGCATGTGCATGTCGCAGGCATCCCTGCTGTCGTCAACAACGAAAAAATGCCTGCCAAGACGAAGCTTCTCCCTGAAGGAAGCCAAATCCTCGCCCGGAGCCTTCAAAGCCGGAGGCCCGGCAGCAACGCCGGCAGGCAGCACGACAGGCGCGTTAACGGGCTTGTGCGTCATATGTAAACTAACACGAAAAACAGGCATAAATACGCACATAACAATGGCAGGTGCGCATTAGACTGTCATGCAAACAGGGCATGCTGCTTGCCCTAATTTTAATCAGTTAATCCCATATCTTTGCCATAATGGAAGATGATAATATCGAGTCCAAGTGGCTTTCCCGCTGGAAGCAGGACAAAGTTTTCGAGAGCAATCCGGATTCCAGCAAGCCGAAGTACTTTCTTACGGTCCCTTATCCCTATGCGTCAGGCGCTTTGCACGTCGGCCATGCCAGAAGCTATACACTCGGTGACGTAACAGCCCGCTATCAGAGGATGCTCGGGAAGAACGTCCTATTCCCGATGGCCTCCCACATTACCGGGACGCCCATCTTAGCCATTGCCACCAAGATAAAGCAGGGCGACAAGAAAGCCATCGACGGAAACCTGAATTACGTTTCGTATTATGTCAAAGACCCTGCCAAAGTAGAGGAGACGGTGAAAGGCTTCAGCGAACCGGCCAACGTAGCCTCCTTTTACGCGAACGCCATCCGGCAGGATTTCGAGAGCATGGGTTATTCCATAGACTGGCGCAGGTTCTTCACCACAGGAGACAAGATTTACAACGCCTTCGTCCGCTGGCAGTACAAGCACCTGCACGACAAGGGCTATATCGTAAAAGGAAAGCACGCAGTCTACTACTGCCCGGCCTGCAACAATCCCGTCACGACCGACGACATCAAGTCCGGGGACGAGTACTCCATAGAGATGACCGAGTTCTACCTCCTCAAAGAGCCGTACCAGGACGGCTTTCTCGTGGCCGCCACGCTAAGGCCTGAGACCATATTCGGCGTCATAAACATCTGGATAAACCCCGACGGAGACTATGTAAAAGCCGACATTGACGGCGAAAAATGGTACGTCTCGGAAAGCTTTGCCGGGAAGTACGCGGGCCAGC
>JAQTQS010000060.1 GCA_028712125.1 Candidatus Altarchaeota archaeon | reverse complement strand
GGTTGATTAGGCCGCAGTTTTCCATGACCCAGCGGTGCTGTTTCTTGTAGTCGTCTATCTCGGACAGGTCGTGGCCGACAAGCAGTCTTTCGCATTCCCTGCCGTTTTTTACGGAGTCTGTCAGCTCCCCTGCGGTTTCCTTGGTTGCGTGGGCGTAAATCGAGAATTTACCGTTCCTCCTGACCGTGACTATGGGCTCGTTATAGCACATGCCCGCGCACCCGACGGGCTCGACAAGGATGCCGAGATTCGCCTCCTGGAGCGCCCGCAGCGTCGGCATCGCCCCGGCCGATATGCCGCACGTCGCAACGCCCACCGTGATGCGGTCGCCGGCAAGCTCCCGCCTGCCCTTCTCCACGTCGATTACGTCGTTAATCGATTTCATTTGAACTGTTCTATTATACTGTCAATCTTCTCCTTCGTGAGCTGGCCGAAGACTTCATGGTCTATCATCATCGCCGGCGCTAGCGCGCATGCGCCTATGCAGTTGACCTGCTCGAGCGTATACCTTCCGTCGCCGGTAGTCTCGCCGTTTCTGATGCCCAATTTTTCCTCAAGGTGGGAGTGCAGCGTGTCCGCGTCCTTCACGTGGCAGCTTGTGCCTGAGCAAATCTTGATGACGTGCCTGCCTGACGGCTTCAGCTTGAAAGAGGTGTAGAACGTCGCAACCCCGTATATCTCGACAAGCGGTATCTTGATGGTCTGCTCGACCTTCTTCATGTTCTCTTCCGAAAGGTATCCGAATGCCTCCTGGATGTCTTCTAGGATGTCTATGAGCTCCGAACGGTCGGAATACCTTGAGAGAATCTCGTCAATCTTTTCCACGGGTTAGTTATTGTCCTTTATTAAAATAAGCCTTAAGCACACGTCGCGGATTCGGCCTTTTCCGAAACAAAACGGCACGGTTTATATACGCCCTCTTTTCATATCTAAACCGATGACAATGGACAGGACAATGGTGCTTGGATTGGTGTTGGCGTTATGCATAGTCCTTATGATGGGAGCCCCGTCTGCGGAAATCATCGTGATAAACGAGACGAAGGAGCAGCTGTACGCCGTGGAGAGCGTGCTCTTGTCAGGCGATTTAAGCTCGAACTCGCTGACCATTGCAGGCAACGGCGAAGTCATACTCGGCGAAAACGTCAAAATCTACCTCTTCGGCCCCTCGCCCGACATCCTGATACGCGACGTTTCGGTCAACGGCCAGCCGACGACGGTTTCCTTTGACAAGGACGGCTATTTCTTCCTAGCGCCAGAGAAAGGCAAGTTCGATTTCACAGGCCGCATGGACATTCGCACCATCGGCCAGATTACGCTTCACGTCCGCGGCCCGCTTAACGAGCTTAAATTCAAGCTGGACCACGGCTACTCCCTGAACGGCGACGAGTACGGGCTTTACGACAAGGACGTCATAATACAGCGATCTGAGAAGTCCGCCCTTTTAGTGGACGGCAATTTCCGCTATACATACGCCGAGCGGGACGAGTTCTACTACCAGCTTGGCCTGCAGTCCTTCGGAAGCAGCCTGGGCCGTTACACGCTTTATTTGAACAACAACGAGCGGGTTTCATCGGTCGACGGCGTCCTCAAGTGGGAGCAGGCGGGAAACACGCTTCTTTTGGACCTTGAGGGCAGCAAGGCTTCGGTCGGAATCCGCGGCCTTTTCTCCTCGACAAGCCTTCGCATACCGCTGAAGGAGGACCGCCATCACGTGTTGATTGAATCGGACCCGGAGAAGAGGATTACAATCAGCACGACTGCCAAGGAGCTCGACCTCTCGGAATCGCCGCTGTCGCCGCAGTATAGCAACGCGCGCGCATTCCTGGCGTCGGGATATGAAGCGTTCGAGATAACGGTCAAGCAGCTTGACCTTCTGCCCTCGCTCGCAGCGACGGCTGACCGCGCTACAAACCGGATTGCGATAACAAAGAAGGGCAGCATCGTCGGCGAGCTGACGTACTCCCCGTACAAGAACACGGGGCTTGATTACATCGAAATCGAGACACCGGGAGTACCGCTGTACGCATCAACCGGCGGCGGCGCGGTAAAGCTGACGAAAGACAACACTCTGCTCTTATCATTCCCGAAGACCAACTACGGGAGCCTGGACCTGGTTTACTTCAACACTACGAGCCCGCTGGGCCTGTTCAGCGTCGTTGACGTGCCGACGGCAAGGACGGAAGACCTTATCATAACCGAGGCGGCCACTACAATCTATCTTCCGGCAGACCAGTTTGTAATCAAGACGCTCGGCGCCGAAGGCGGCAGCGAGCTTCCAAGCCTGTATTCCGTCGTAGTCTTCGTCGTTATCTTCGGGGCTTTGGGACTCGCCCTGCGCAAGGACGCTATATTCATAGCGGCATACCTGCTGTTCACGTACATCCTCATGTACTCAAGCTTCGAGCTTATGCTGCTCTGGCTGGGCCTTTCGCTCGCGCTATTAGTCAGGAGAGTATTGCCGGGCACATCCACATTAAAATGGCTGCTGGCCGGCGCTGCGGCGTTCGTCGTAATCGGCATTATTCTAATCGTCCCGCTTGCTTTCATCTTCCAGATGGGGGCCTTCAGTATGGGCAGCGCCCCCTCTAAGGAGTACGAGACGTCCGACTATGCGGTAATCGAAT
Source organism: Candidatus Altarchaeota archaeon (assembly GCA_028712125.1). Classification (GTDB taxonomy): domain Archaea; phylum Altiarchaeota; class Altiarchaeia; order IMC4; family SCGC-AAA252-I15; genus VGJA01. The sequence goes on along the minus strand of JAQTQS010000060.1, from coordinate 6,707 downwards.
CAGCCCAGGCTCCCATGATAAAAAGCCTGCGTGAGATAGGTTCCGGCGAGGGCGCGATTTCCGTTCCCACGAGAACTGGCGTGCTGCCAGTGAAGCTGGAGCTGCCCACCATGGGCAAGTCCATAACACTGCACCACGACCTGGTGTCCAAGGAGGAGCAAGTAGCGCTAACGCTCCTGCTCGTATCGACAGACCTAAAGTACATCGGGTATCTCATCGGCCTTTGCGCCCTGTCTGTCGCGGTACGGCGCTACTCTATGAAGGCAACATAGCATCAGCATTAATGCAATGATAAATACCTCCATTGTAATATATAATCCGCTTATGGAGGGTTTCATGTGGCAGATATAGCAGATGAGGACGTTGGCAGGGCATTGTTCAAGGACCTGGCCGGTTCTGAGCAGCTGCTCCTGCTGGCCCTTGACATCTCCGGGAAGGTAAGTTATGCCAACAAGAAACTGCTTTCCACGCTAAGCCTCATGGAAGCCGAGCTTCTTGGCAAGCCGTGGCTTTCGAAGACCTTCCTTCTGGATAAAGAGCGGGAAAAGTTCGAAGGCGTGTTCAGGGCGCTTGAGAAGGGCAAGAGGCCGGATTTCATCGAGACCGACATTTACAACAAGAGCAATGAAAAGCGCCATATCTCGTGGAACGCTTCCGGAGTTCGGGATTCTGCAGGGAATGTTGTAGGCGTCTATTTCCTTGGATTCGACATGACAGAATTCCTAAGGATGCAGGAGCGGTCGATGTGGCTTTCTACGTTCCCTGAGCAGAACCCTAATCCGATAATCGAGACTGACAGCTTGGGTGTCGTAACCTATACAAACCCCGCAGCCAGCAGGCTTTTCAAGGAAATCAAGGCGCTGAGGATCAGGCACCCTCTCCTGGCCGGCATCGGGGACATCGCCGTGCAGCTACGCAGGGAGAATAACGGCTCTCTTGTACGCGAAGTTACGGTCGGCAACAGGCGCTATCAGGAGTCGGTCTACGCCAATTCCGACGGAAGGACGCTGCGGATATATTGCATCGACATAACAGATCGCAGGAAGTTCGAGGAGGACGCGGACAAGGCCGCCCGCAATTGGAGCGCGACTTTTGACTCGCTGGCAGACGGGGTGTCCATCCACAGCACATCCTTTGAAATCATCGAAGCGAACAAGACGCTCTGCCAGATGCTAGGGAAAACAAGGAATGAGCTGATTGGAAGGAAATGCTATGACATATTCCACGCCACGAAAAGCCCGCCATCCCTATGCCCGCTCAAGAAGGCCATTGAAACTCGAAAGACGGAGTCTGCAGAGATATTCGAGCCGAAGCTTTCCAAATGGCTCTACGTCTCGACATCGCCGGTACTCGACGCCTCAGGGAAGGTTATCTACGCAGTTCACGCAATCCGCGACATAACCGAACGCAAGAAGGCCGAGGAAAAGCTGTCCATCAGCGAAGAGCGGCTGAACTTGATTTTCGAGAACGCCCCCGACGCCATATACCTCGCAGACATGAAATCGAGGTTCTTGGACGGAAACAAGGCGGCCGAAGAGATGACGGGATACAAGAGGGAGGAACTGAAAGGAAAGACTTTCCATGAAGCTGGCATTATCTCCGCGGAGCAGATGCCGGCGGCGATGAGTTACCTCGCAGAGAACATGCTTGGCAAGAGCGTCGGACCTATCGAGCTCGACCTGAAGCGCAGGGACGGGCGAATCGTCCCTGTCGAGATAAGGACGTTCCCGGTTAAAATCCGGGATGAGACCGTTGTCCTTGGAATAGCCCGCGACATCTCGGAGCGCAGGCATTCTGAATCCTTAATCAGCAAAAAAACGCAGGAAGGGAAGCTAATCCTGGATTCTATGCCCGCCATGGTCTTCTACAAGGACACCGAGAACAGGTTCATAACCACCAACAGGCTGTTCGAAGAGGTCATGGGCCGCTCAAAGGAGGAACTGGAAGGCAGGTCATTATTCGACCTCTTCCCGAGGAAGGAGGCCGAAGCTTACTGGAAGGACGACAAGGAGGTTATTGAATCCGGAAAGCCCAAGAGGGGCATTACTGAGGAGATGGACACGCCCAAGGGCAGGATGTGGGTCCAGACCGACAAGATACCATTAACCGGAGACAACGGCGAAATAGTCGGGATTGTAGGGTTTTCCATCGACATAACCGAGCGCAAGCAGGCTGAGGAGGCATTAAGGCAGAACGAGCTCAAATACCGCATAATAGCAGACCATACTGTCGACTGGGAGCATTGGGTCAGCTCGGAAGACAACTATTTGTACGTGTCACCATCATGCGAGCATATATCCGGCTATCTCCCGGAGGAATTCATGGCTGACAGCGGCCTGTTAAAGCGCATCATCGTCGACGAGGACAGGAAAGCCTTCATCGAGCATCATGAGAAAGCCCTGAACAAAGTCCCGGGCAGTCTTGAGTTCAGAATAGTTCGAAAAGACGGCCCGATACGCTGGATAAGCCATGAATGCCAGCCGGTGTTCGACGACAAGGGCGATTACCTCGGCGTCCGTGGCAGCAACCGCGATATAACCGAACTCAAGCGTGCCGAAGAGTCGTTAAAACAGAGCGAATCCTTGTACAGAACAATAATGGAGGCCGCCGGCGAGCCGATAGCAGTTGTCAGTAAAGAGGGGGCGCTCCTAGCTTTGAACGATGTCGCCGCTAAGAGCATGGGCGGCAAGTCCGCAGACCTTTTAGGGAAAAAGCTTAGGGAAGTGTTCACTAAAGAGGATGCTGAAAACACAAAAAAAGCCGTCCAGCAGGTGATAGAGTCTAGGAAGGGCATGACTTCCGAATCCGAGATGACGGTCTTGGGGAAGAAACGCTGGTATAGGATGAGCATACAGCCGCTTGTCGAAGTCTCTGGCAAATGCGATTCTGCGATTATCATCGCGACCGACCTGACGAGGATAAAGGAGATAAACGAGACAGTCCAGGATTCCCAGCAGTACCTTGAAAAGATAATAAACTCCATCGCGGACCCCCTCTTCGTCAAGGACCGCCAGCACCGCTGGACGCTCCTAAACGACGCGTACTGCAGTTTCATGGGCTACAAGAGGGAGCAGCTTATCGGCAAGAGCGACAGGGACTTCTTCCCGAAAAAGGAGGCGGATATCTTCTGGGAGAAGGACGAGCTGGTTTTCAGGACCGGGCAGGAGAACATCAACGAGGAGCAGTTCACTGCTTCAGGCAACGTCACCAGGACGATTCTGACGAAAAAAACGCTTTACACCGGCAAGAACGGGGAACAGTACATTGTCGGCATAATAAGGGACATAACGGAACGCAAGAAAGAGGAGGAAGACCTGTTCATGAAGAGCGTCCTGCTTGAGGCGCAATCGGAATCATCCATTGACGGAATCCTCGTCGTGGACGACGAAGGAGAGACCATATCATACAACCGACGCTTCAGGGAGATGTGGAATATTCCGAAAGAGATTCTTGATTCGAGAGACGACCAGAGGATGATAAACTACATCCTCGACCAGCTGAAGGACCCGAAAGGTTTCCTAAATAAAGTGCAGTATTTGTACGGCCATAAAAACGAGAACAGCAAGGATGAGATACGATTCAAGGACGGCAGGACGGTCGATAGGTACAGCTCGCCGCTAACGGACCAAAACGGCAGGTATTACGGCAGGATATGGTACTTCCACGACATCACCGAACGAAAGAAGATTGAAGAGACGCTGAGAGAACGCGAGGAGAAATACCGCCTTCTTCTTGACAACCTGACAGACATGATAATCAAGACCGACGCGAGCGGCACGCTAATGTTCGCAAGCCCGTCTTACTGCGAGACGTTCGGGAAGACGGAGAGCGAGCTGATAGGAAAGCCGTTCATGCCGACAGTACACGAGGAGGACCGCACGAGATACAGCGAGGAGATGAAAAAGCTGTACTCGCCGCCATACAAATGCTCAATCGAACACAGGATGATGACCAAGGACGGTTGGCGCTGGATTGCATGGTCACACAATGCGGTGCTCGACGAAAAAGGGGTCGTCAAGGAAATCGTCGGCGTCGGCAGGGACGCGACGGCCCGCAAGAGGATGGAATCCGACGCGACGTTCAAGGCCATGCTCCTCGACAAGACCACGGACTCCATATTCGTCTACGACTTGGAAGGCAGGATAATATACGTCAACGAGGCGGCCTACAAGACGCGAGGCTACACCAAGGAAGAGATGCTGTCGATGACGCTGGACAAGCTCTACCCGGCCGAGCACAGGCACGTGATACAGCCCCGGATGGAAGCGCTCGTCAAGGCCGGCAGGCTGTCATTCGACTGCGTGCACCAGAGGAAGGACGGGACGGCCATATCGATAGACTCGGACGCAAGCGTTGTCGAGGTCGGCGGCAAAAAGCTGATAATCTCGATCGCCCGCGACGCGACCGAGAGAAAGCGCATCGAGGAGGAGAGCATGAAAACGGAAAGGCTGTCGGCCATGTGGATGACTGCGGGAGCCCTCCACAACAAGATAAGCGCGCCCCTCCTCGGAATACTCGGGAGGGTTCGCATGGTCCTCGAAAAGCCGGGAGTGCAGGAAGAGGAGCGAACGGCCCTGGAGGGAATCGAAAAGGACGTCCTCATCGTCATAGAAGCTGAGGAAAAGCTGAGGGAACTAGGGTTCAACGAAAAATGACAAGCCATATTCCATGCTAGGGCGACTTTATATCCCACCACCAAATAACTAAAACGACAATGGAAGCAGTCTTGCTCGCCGCAGGGGAAGGGACACGCCTTAGGCCGCTGACAATCACAAGGCCGAAGCCGATGCTGCCTCTTGCCGGCAAGCCGATTCTGGAGTGGAACCTTGACGCGCTCAGCGACGCAGGCTTCAGGAAGGCGGTGATTATCGTCGGCTACCGGAAGGAGGAGATTGTCGATTACTTCGGGAAAGCTCACAAGAACCTGGAAATCGTTTATGTCACACAGGATCAGCAGCTGGGAACGGGCAACGCCGTATTGACCGCCAAAGACCACATCAAAGGCGACGCATTCCTTGCGATGAACGGCGACATCATAACCTCCGCGAAGACGATACGCTCCTTTACCGCCGACTGGAAGAACAGGAGGCATGCGGCAAGCATCGCACTGGTTGAGGTCGACAACCCGTCAAACTACGGCGTCATACGCCTGAAGGGAAGCATCGTCGAGGAGATAGAGGAAAAGCCCGAAAAGCCTAAAAGCAATCTCGCAAACGCCGGCATTTACCTCCTTAAACGCGGGATATTCGAAACACTCTCCCAGCTGAAGAAATCAAGCCGCAACGAATACGAGATAACCGACGCGCTAAAAGCCCTAATCCCGAAAAGGGACGTGTCCGGCTTCACCTGCAAGGGCATCTGGATGGACATCGGGCTTCCATGGCACCTCTTGGACGCGAACGAGATAATGATGAAAACGCTGAAACAAAAGCCCAGCAGGAAGGCGATAATAGAAAAAAACGCGACGATAAAGGGCAGCGTCCACGTGGGCGAGAAAACCATACTAAAATCCGGCACCTACATCGAAGGCCCGTGCTACATCGGCAAAGGCTGCATCATCGGGCCCAACTGCTACATCCGGCCGTATACGATGCTCGGCGACAACTGCCATGTGGGCAATGCTGTCGAGATAAAGAACTCGATAATAATGCAGAACACGAAAATCGGCCATCTCAGCTATGTCGGAGATTCGATAATAGGGCAGAACTGCAATTTCGGGGCCGGGACAACGGTCGCGAACCTGCGCTTCGACGACGGGGGAATCATGATAGACGTCAAGGGGACGCTTACGAACTCGGGCCGCAGGAAATTCGGCTGCCTGATGGGCGACAACGTGAAGACCGGCATCAACGTGTCGATAATGCCGGGCCGCAGCATCTACCCGAACGCGATTATCGAGCCCATGACGACCGTTCGGAACACTATATACGCCGAATAGCAAAAGCGGTATCACCAGTCCTTGGCGTGCTTCTCAACCGTCTTCAGAGCGCAGTACTCGCCGCACATCGTGCACTCGTGCTTGTCCTCAAGCTCGGGGTATTTCTCCTTAATCTTATGGTCCAGCCCGAGCTTGAACATCTTCCCCCAGTCAAGGCAGCGGCGTGCTTTGCTCATCTCGTCGTCCGCATGCCTGTCGCCGAGCTTCACCATGTCTGCCGCGTGCGCCGCAATCCTGCTCGCTATCACGCCCTCCCTCACGTCCTCGACAGACGGCAGGCCGAGATGCTCGGAAGGCGTCACATAGCACAGGAAGTCCGCGCCGTACATCGCGGCCAGCGCGCCGCCGATGGCGCCGGTGATATGGTCATGGCCGATCCCGATGTCGCACACTAGAGGCCCGAGCACGTAAAAAGGGGCGTTGTCGCAGAGCTTCTTCTCAAGCCGGACGTTCATCGCAATCTGGTCCAAGGGGACGTGCCCCGGCCCTTCTATCATGACCTGTACGCCGTGCTTTCGCGCTATCTTCGTCAGCCTGCCGAGGTTCTCAAGCTCGCCGAACTGGCACGCATCCGAAGCGTCCCTTGTCGCCCCAGGCCTCAACGCGTCGCCGAGGCTGAGCGCCACCTCATGCTCTTTAAGCAATTCAAGCACCCGGTCGAACTTCTCATAAAGCGGATTCTCGCTAGCATTCTCGAGCATCCAGGCGGCCATCATGCTGCCCCCCCGGCTGGTGATGGGGATAATGCGCTTCCGGGACTTTTTGACCA
>JAQTQS010000059.1 GCA_028712125.1 Candidatus Altarchaeota archaeon | reverse complement strand
TGATTACATAATCCGTGCGCATTTTGAATGTCGGGTAGGGAAATGGGTTTTCGGCAATAAAAACGCTTCCGTCATGTGGTTGGCCGGCTCCGCCATAACGGCTTTTTGCATGGTTTCCCCTGGGTAACCGCCTGGTTTATATTAGCCCTTATGGAATAATCTCATCGGGATTTTATAATTGTTGAAGCAAAGTCAGGATGGCCAAGCGCAAGATAATAAAAATTGACGAGAAGAAGTGCAACGGCTGCGGTGTTTGCATACCAAACTGCCCTGAGGGCGCATTACAGGTCATCGACGGGAAGGCGAGGCTCGTTTCAGACTTGTTCTGCGACGGTCTGGGGGCGTGCATAGGGCACTGCCCGCGCGGCGCAATCAAGGTCGTCGAGCGGGAGGCGCATCCTTATGACGAGCGCAGGGTTATGGAGAACATAGTGAAGCAGGGTAGGAACGTGATTCTCGCGCATCTCAAGCATTTGAAGGCGCATGATGAGGTTGGCTGCCTGAACGAGGCCGTCGACTTCCTTAAGGAGAAGGGCGTTGATATTCCATTGGACGGCGTGCCGGACGCCAGCAATAAAGGCTGTTCCTCCGGGTGCCCGGGCTCGAAGGAGGCGGACTTTACGGGCAGGCCAGCAGGCGTGCCGGAAGGCAAGGGCAAGCCTTCCGAGCTCCGGCAGTGGCCTGTGCAGCTTCAATTGGTCTCGCCAACGGCCTCTTTTTTCAGGGGCCGGGATGTTGTGCTGGCTGCGGACTGCACGGCCTATGCTTTGGGCGGCTTTCATGATGTTCTTCTCAGAGGGAAGAGTCTTGCCATAGCATGTCCCAAGCTTGACGAAGGGAAGGAGGTCTATGTCGAAAAATTGAGGTCGATGTTCGACGATGCTAAAATCAACACGCTTACTGTCGTCATGATGCAGGTGCCCTGTTGCCAGGGTCTTTTACAACTGGCTTTGCAGGCGGCCGGGCAGGCCAAGCACAATGTCCCGATAAAGGCGGTGATTGTGGGCATCGAAGGCGATGTGCAAAGCGAGGAGTGGGTGTCGGCCTGACTCGCCCTCTATTTTCCCCTCAGTTCATTGCAGCATCTGCATATAAGCCTTGCGATGGCCTTCTCGTTCTTGGCTGCTGCCAGCTCTACGGCGGCCTTTTCGAACATCCTCTGCTCCCCGGCTGAAAGGCTTGCGGTCTCTCCGCGCTTTTTGTGGAGGTACTGCGACACCGCGGCTGGTGTTATTCCCAGGCGTTCCGCCGCGTCCTTCTGGCTCAGGCCGCGCTTTATCAGTATTCTAGCAAGTTCCGCGCGTATCCTCGGGAGTACGTACCACATGGCGTGCTCGCAGGGGAGTTTCATGGTATATTATTGACGAAGGCCTGGCTATTATACTCCTTTTTGTGCGATTTTTTCCATGACGCGGGAAATGACTGCGGCGATGCATATGCGAATTTTTGCCTATTGTATTTGCTTTTTTTCGACCAGGGGGTATCGTATGCATATCAGCATATTTTATTATAATGATATTTATATGCGACTCTGCTATATACTGTCCATAACAATCGTTAATAAAATTACCCGAGGTGCGACACATGGCAGAAAAGAAATACGGGCCGCAGACGCAGGCATTGCACGCAGGCCAGTCGCCAGACCCGACGACGCTGGCAAGGGCCGTTCCAATACACCGGACGAGCAGCTACGTCTTCAAGGACACGACGCACGCCGCAAACCTGTTTAGCCTTAAGGAGCTGGGCAACATATACACGCGGCTGATGAACCCCACTACCGACGTCCTAGAACAGAGGCTGGCGGCGCTCGAAGGCGGAGCCGGAGGACTCGCAGTCTCATCAGGCACGACCGCGATATTCTACAGCATAATAAACCTGGCTAAAGTAGGGGACGAAATCGTCTCGGCAAACGACCTGTACGGCGGGACATACACGCAGTTCAGCAGCATACTGCCTGACTTTGGCATAAAAACAAGATTCGCCGACCCAGCCGACCCAGACAGCATAAAAAAAGCAATCACCGGCAAAACAAAGGCGGTTTACACAGAAACAATAGGCAATCCCGCCTTAAACGTGCCGGACTTTGAGGCCATAGCAGAAATAGCGCACGACAACGGAATACCCTACATAACTGACAGCACCTTCACAACGCCCTGCCTCCTAAGGCCCATAGAACACGGTGCCGATATAATAGCACATTCACTGACCAAGTGGATTGGCGGCCACGGGACCGCGATAGGCGGCGCGGTCGTTGACTCCGGCAAATTCGATTGGAGTAAGTCTAAACGGCATCCATTGCTGACTGAGCCGGACCAAAGCTACCATGGGATACGATACGCATTTGACCTCGGGGATTTAAAGCCGCTGGCATACATCCTGCGTATGAGGCTAGTTCCCCTAAGAAACCTGGGCGGCTGCATATCTCCAGACAACTCATGGATATTCCTCCAGGGCCTGGAGACGCTGCACGTCAGGATGGAGCGGCACTGCCAGAACGCGGCAAAAGTCGCCGAATACCTCGAATCCCATAAAAAAGTCTCTTGGGTCAGGTACCCCGGACTGGACACCCACCCTACATACGAAAACGCTAAAAAATACCTCAAGAAGGGCTATGGCGGAATGGTCGTCTTCGGGATTAAAGGAGGCCGCAGCGCAGGCGAGAAATTCATCAACAGCCTAAGGCTATTCTCACACCTTGCCAACGTCGGAGACGCGAAAAGCCTTGCGCTGCACCCGGCGAGCACGTCCCACAGCCAGCTGTCGGAAAAGCAGCTTCTTGAAGGCGGCATAACTCCCGACTTAGTACGGCTCTCCATAGGAATCGAGAATATCGAGGACATAATAAGCGACATCGAGCAGGCATTCAGGCAAGTTTAATTAAAGGCATAGAAAAAGGAGGAATTCAGGTGACGAGGAAGGACGGTTCTGTCGGGGTTGTGAAGACCAAGCACTTCAAGTTTGACGAGCTTGCGCTGGACAGCGGGCAGAAGCTTGCCCCAGTCAGAATAGCATACGAAACATACGGCAGGCTCAACAGGGGCAAAAGCAACGCCATCCTCGTCTGTCACGCACTCTCAGGAGACGCCCATGCAGCCGGGAAACACGGGAAAAACAGCCGGAAAAACGGCTGGTACGACATAGCAATCGGCCCGGGCAAGACTTTTGACACCCGGAAATATTTTGTCATCTGCTCCAATGTCATCGGCGGCTGCAAGGGCTCGACCGGCCCGCCGTCAATTAATCCAAAGACGAAAAAGCCGTACGGTCTCAGCTTCCCGGCTATAACCGTTAAGGACATCATAAGGGCGCAGAAGAAGCTCATAGACTACCTCGGCATAAGCAGGCTCTTCTGCGTTACCGGTGGCAGCCTGGGCGGGATGCAGGCCCTGGCGTGGGCCGTGGACTATCCCGACTCCGTAAAGACTGCGGTCGTCATAGCCGCCGCGGCCAGGCAGTATCCAATGGGAATCGCGCTTCACGAGGTAGGTAGGCAGGCGATAATAAACGACCCCGAGTGGAACGACGGGAACTACTATAAAGCCGGCCAGCCGAAGGCCGGCCTGGCGCTTGCGAGGAAAATAGGGCACATAACATACCTAAGCCATGAGACCTTTGAAAGGAAGTTCGGCCGCCAGAGGAGTAAGTCTAAGACAAACGGGCGTTTTCAGCCAGAGTTTGAGGTGTCCGCCTATCTGAATCACAAAGGCGCGGGTTTCGTCCGGCGTTTCGACGCGAACAGCTACCTGTATCTGACCAAGGCGATAGACGACTTCGACCTCACTGAGAACGGCAAAAAGGGATTGAAGGACGTATTCAAAAGCGTCAAAGCAAAAATTCTCCTGGTATCCTTCACCTCCGACTGGCTCTACCCGCCAGAGCAGGTCGAGGAATTGTACAATGCGCTAGCAGAGGCCGGCGTACCATCAGCATACAGGAAGCTCGACCTGCCGTACGGCCACGATGCGTTCCTGGTATACAACAACACTCTCGGAAACATTCTCGCAGGGTTCATAGTCGAAGAAGCGAAAGAGCATTCCGGTTCAGGTCAGGCGGCCGGGGGCGTCGCCCAGGCGGCATAGAATGCTCGAAGGCGCTGCGGGGTATGGTGTCGTAATGGAAACTGCGCCATTTTTATACCCGTCTTGCATATAATTAACAATCGTTAATAAAATGGACTGGCAAACATCCCAAAAAACTGAAAGCTCAAACGAGTGCCGCTGCCTTACCTGTCAGTGTTGTCTCTAAGACAACGCTACTCCCTCTTCTAACCAGGATAAAACCAAATCTTCCCTATTTAATTTTTTTTTCAAAATCCAAATCCAAAAAAACCAAGGTGAAACCATGATACACAAAAACATACTCCAAACAATCGGGAAAACCCCTCACGTAAGGCTAAACCGTCTTGCCGGGCCAGACGATGCGGAATTGATAGCGAAGATAGAGTCCTTCAACCCGGGCTCCTCGGTGAAAGACAGGATAGCGCTCTACATGCTCGAAGAGGCTGAAAGAGACGGCATCCTAAAAAAAGACTCAGTCATAGTGGAGCCCACGTCCGGCAATACCGGCATAGGGCTCGCAATGGTTGCCGCAGTCAAGGGCTACAAGCTCAAGCTGACCATGCCTGAAACCATGAGTTTGGAGCGCAGGAAGATACTCAAGGCGTTCGGCGCCGAACTCATACTGACCGAAGGGCCTAAGGGAATGAAAGGAGCGGTGGCGAAGGCGGAAGAAATAGGGAAAGAAGACTCCCATGTCTTCATACCCCAGCAGTTCAAGAACAAGGCGAACGTAAAAGCCCATACAGAGACGACGGCCCTGGAGATACTAACCGAAGTCAAGACCTTCGATGCTTTTGTCGCCGGCGTGGGCACCGGCGGGACCATAACCGGAGTTGCGACCGCATTAAAGCCCAAACTCCCCAACGCAGAGTTCATCGCAGTCGAGCCGGCCGACTCGCCAGTGCTGTCAGGCGGAAATCCCGGGCCTCACAAGATCCAGGGGATAGGCGCGGGCTTCATACCCGACATACTCCGGCGCGAATTGATTGACGAAGTCATAAAAGTGTCAAACGAAGACGCATTCGCGACATCGGAACGACTGGCCAAAGAAGAGGGCATACTCGCAGGCATATCATCGGGCGCGAATACGTGGGCCGCCCTCCAGATTGCGAAACGCCTTGGGAAAGGTAAGAGAGTGGTGGTCATACTCCCGGACACCGGAGAGCGCTACCTATCGACGCTGCTATACGAGGAGAGGAAAAATGCTTGACACGATAAGAACGGCATACCAAAAGGACCCCGCGCTAAAGGGAGGATTCGGATTCCTGGAAGTAGTACTCTACCCCGGAGTCCAGGCCATCATAATCTACCGGCTAGCAAATGCGCTATACAAAATCGGCTTGCCGTTCATCCCCCGGGCATTGTCATACATCGGCAGGTTCCTGACGGGCGCTGAGATACACCCCAGCGCAAAGATAGGCAGGAATTTTTTCATAGACCACGCGACAGGCGTCGTCATCGGGGAAACCGCGGAAATCGGAGACAACGTCATGCTCTACCAGGGCGTCACACTCGGCGGCGCCGGCTGGTGGAGAGACCAGAAAGGCCAGAAAAGGCACCCGACCCTTGAAGACAACGTCACCATCGGAGTCGGCGCCGCAATACTAGGGCCGGTGACGGTGAAGAAGAACTCCAAGATAGGCGCGCTGTCGGTCATAGTAGACGACATACCAGAAAACTCGACCGTAATGTGCCCTAAAGGCCGGCTGAGGCTCATGGAAGGCGCGTACATAAGGTTCAAAGACCCGTGCGAAGCATGCATGAAAGAACCGGAATGGTTAATATGAAATATAACACCCCTCTCATCCAATTAAGACAAATCGCCCACCCTTGGAGAGAAATCCCGCGAAGCGGGAGTAGGAGGGGGTCGGGAGGAACTTGGAACTAGGGGGAACCCTAGGTTCCCCATGGTTCAGCGAGGGTGCCAGAGTGGCTAATGGAACGGTCTGCAACAGCCGATCCCCGGCTGGCGTGGGAGCGGATGTGTCCATTCCTTGCGGGAATGGACATATGCACTATACGTCGGAGCAGTAAACCGTGATTCGGGGGTTCGAATCCCTCCCCTCGCTTATCTTTAATACACATGAGTCGAAATGTAAATAGGGGAAATAATATACCCGCATTTAGAAAGGGTTAAAAGATAATCTATAAATAGATATATCGGCGATTTGGGGGATATTATGTTTACTGAATTTTTAATCACCTTTCGGGAGGCCTTGGAAGCAGCGCTTGCAATAGGTATCATAATGGCATACCTTCAAAGGACGGGAAATCTTCGGCATGCGGGATCGGTCTACGTTGGGGTGTTGACGGCGTTAGTGGCGAGCGTTTTTACAGCCGTTGCATTCAATGCCTTATTCGGGGGATTTGAAGGCGCGGCAGAAAATATCTTTGAGGGTTCGTTGATGGTTTTTGCCTCGCTGCTGGTTACGTGGATGGTCTTCTGGATGATGAAGCAAGGGAGGCTGCGCGAGGATATTGAGAACAAAACTGCGGTCGCACTGAGTAGAAACGCAGCCGTCGGGCTGTCCATTTTTGCATTCATCTCCGTGTTCAGGGAGGGGGTAGAGACCGTCATATTTATCTCTGCTGCTGCAGTTCAAGAGGGGGGAAACACGCTGTTTGGGGTGGCTGCCGGGCTATCAGCGGCAATCCTATTATCCTTAATTGTCTTCAAAACTGCTGCACGCCTGAACCTGAAGATGTTCTTCAAGATAACCAGTATCGTACTAATATTGTTCGCAGCCGGGATTTTGGTTCACGGAGTTCATGAGTTTCAGGAAGCAGGGTGGCTTCCAGCCCAAGATAGTATTTGGAACACTACGAACATACTGGATGACGAAGGCACTTTAGGCGGCATTATGAGAACGCTGGTGGGGTATAATGATAGTCCAACATCACTGGAAGCCGCATCCTGGCTAGGTTATCTCGTACTTGTCATGACAGCCTACAATAGGCTTCAGGCGGCACCTAAATAAAATGACACTCTCATTATACAACACACTGTCCGGCCGGATTGAGGAATTCAAGCCAGTCCGAGAGGGTCAGGTTGGGGTCTATGTCTGCGGGCTTACGGTGTATGACGACATGCACATAGGCCATGCGAGGACGTATCTTGCGTTCGATGTCATATTGCGTTATCTAAAATATAGTGGTTATAACGTAACATACGTCCAGAATGTCACTGATGTTGACGACAAGATTATCAAAAGGGCGCGTGAGCGTGAGGTTGACCCCTTACAGCTGTCAAGAGAGTACGCATTAAGGTCGAGGGAGGACCAGAAAGCACTAAACCTGTTGGAGGCTGATGTCTATCCAACGGTTTCCAGCCATATCGCGGATATTATCGCGGCCGTGGAGAAGCTTATTGCCAGCGGTCATGCTTATGTCGCGGACGGCAGCGTGTATTTCGATGTCTCGACCGCATTGGATTACGGCAAATTGTCTAGGCAAGACACAGAACATCTAAGCCGGCACAGAATAGAGCCAAATTCTAACAAGAGGAACCCGCTGGACTTTTCGCTCTGGAAGAAGTCTGGTAAAGGGGAGCTTGGCTTTGACAGTCCGTGGGGTTTTGGCAGGCCGGGCTGGCATATCGAGTGTTCTGTGATGTCTGCAAAGTATCTGGGCGGCAGGTTTGACATCCACGGCGGCGCGTTGGATTTGGTGTTCCCTCACCATGAGAACGAGATTGCGCAGAGCGAGGCGCTTTCTGGTGAGCAGCCTTTTGTGAAATACTGGTTGCATACAGGCTTTCTCAACTCATCAGGGGAGAAGATGAGCAAGTCTCTCGGTAATATACTGCCCGTGCGCGAGTTTCTTAAGAGCCATAGCGCGCAGTCTTTCAGGGCTTTCATCCTGCAGACTCACTACCGGAGCCCTGTGGATTATCGAGAGGGGGGGATTGATGCAGCAGGCAAATCTGTCGCGCGCCTTGGAATCTTCAGGCGGAATCTTTCGGGCATTGCAGCCAGGGCGCATGCAGAAGGCGGGAGCATGGCAAAAGATCTCGCGCAAAGGCTGTCTGAGGATTTTACCCTTGCTATGGACGACGACTTCAACACGCCCAGGGCGTTTGCCGCGGTCTTTGATTTCGTGCGGGGGGCTAAAGGGCTGAAATTAGGGAATGAATCGCAATCTTCGCTTGCCAGCGCGCTCGGCATGTTTGACTCGGTTACGGGCGTCTTAGGACTAGGGCTTTCCGGCAGCAGCGCAGCGCTTACAGTCGAGGAGAGGAAACTGGTTGAAGAGCGCGACCGCTACAGGGCGGAAAAGAATTGGGTTGAATCCGATCATATCCGAGATGAGCTTGCCAGGCGCGGCATAAAGCTGGTTGACACTGCCAATGGCACTCAAGCGGCGTGGACTGGCTAGTCTTTTTATGATATCCTTGAGATTATGAGGTTTGTGTAGCCCTGCGGCTTTTTTTCTATCACGCCCTTCTGCTGGAACTTGTCGAGTATGCGCGAAACCTTCATCTTGTATATCCCTGTCTTCTCCACGAGTTCGCCCTGGGTTATCGCATTGCGGTTGTAGACTGTCTTGAGCACGTTCTTCTCGTCCGCTGGCAGTATCCCGAGAGTTCGTTCGAATTGCGCGGCAGCTATGTGCTTTCGCAGCAGGAGGTTGGCCAGGCTGCCGATGGCAAAGAACTCGATAGCGATGAGGTAGAGCGACGGTTCGAGTGGGTGTTCGACGGCAATTATGTGGTAGTTGTTGAGAACGGAGACTGACAGGCCGAATAGGAAGACCGCGGCGATGGCGAGCATCATGCGTTCTTCAGAGAGTCCCGGTAGGCGTGTGAGGAGCTGGGTGGAGTAATGTATTCGATAGAGTCTCGACTCGATGATGTTCGTGTTTCCCTGTGGTTTTTTGGTAATGACACCTTTTTCTTCCAGGCGAGATATTGTTCTAGAGACGGCCAGTCGCGAGAGGCCCGTTTTTGTTGTGAGTTCTTCCTGTGTCATTGTCCGGTTTGCGAACAGCAGGCTGAGGACTATTCTTTCGTGGGCGGGGAGGAGTTTTGCCACCTGTTAAAACTGGAGGACGTTGATGCCCCATTGGAATATTATTGCGATGGCTGCGCCGAGAAGGAATGAGCTGAGCGCAATGAGCGGCACGAAGAGGTTGGCGATGTCGCCGTAGACGCTTGCGATTATGCGGTGGTGTTCTACGGATGTCGCAACCGTTATTGCAGTGGCTGTGATTAGAGCTATCACTCCTAATTTCTTGCTATGGTAGTTCATGTAACACAGTGTTAAAATGGCGGTAACACTTTATGAAACGGTATTCTTAAGTCGTAACACTTT
>JAQTQS010000058.1 GCA_028712125.1 Candidatus Altarchaeota archaeon | reverse complement strand
TTCCTTCTACAAGGTGCTTGAGTATGCTCTCATGCGCCTCGTCCCTTGCGGTATGGATGACCTCCGACAGGTAAACGGTATCCCCGGCTTTCAAGCCGGCTACGTCCTCCTCCCATATGGGGGTCTTCAACCTCAAGTCAGCCATTCTACCCTGTCCTTGTACACCCTAACTGTCGCCCGCCTGCCTGTCCAGCACTGCATGTTGATGCCAACAGGAAGGCTTGCGGTATGGCAGCCTGCCTTTTCGACATGGACTGCAAGGCATGTCGTTTTCCCGCCGAGGCCCATCGGGCCCACACCCAGGTGGTTGACCGCTTCCTTGAGCTCGGACTCAAGCCTTGCGAGCGTTTTATCCCTGTTATTAGACCCGACCGATCGCATTACCGCCTTTTTCGCGAGCGTCATTGCCATGTCCGAGCTTCCGCCGACGCCCACGCCGATTATTGTCGGAGGGCATGGATTGCCTGAAGCGCGCGCCACAGTCTCAAATACAAAGCGTTTTATGCCCATAACGCCCTCCGAGGGGTTTAGCATGGCGAGGGCGCTCATATTCTCGCTTCCAGCGCCCTTCGGCAGCGTCGTCATCTCAATATAATCCTTATCTGCAGTAAACGTGAATTCGATGTGCGGGATTTCCCTCTCAATGTTCGTCCCGGAGTTGATGCGCGTGATAGGGTCCACGACGTTCGGTCGCAGTGGTATCTCCGCAGTCGCCCGCCTGACACCCGCCAGTATTGCATCATGCAGAGTGTTCAGTTCAACGCGAACGCTGCCGCCGACGTTCACGTAAAACAAAGGTATTCCCGTGTCTTGACAGACCGGCACATGCTTCTTTACGGCCAGCTGGATGTTCTCCAAAATCGCCGAAAGCTGCTGTCTCGCTATCTTGCTGTCCTCCTCCTTGAGGGCGTTCCTGAGCGCGAAAGTAACGTCGCTGGGCGGCTCTATGACGGCCTTTTCAAGGAGTTGCACTACAATCCCCTCAATTCTTCGTTGAGAAAACATTTTATCCTCGCGCCTCCCTAATAATTACTATACTACATTAATGAACATAATGAACACCATAGGACGCATGTTCCGGGCGACGACATGGGGGGAAAGCCACGGAAGGGCGGTCGGCTGCGTAGTCGACGGCTGTCCCTCGAACCTCCAGCTCACAACAGAGGACATCCAGCGCGAGCTCGACAGGAGAAAGCCCGGCCAGAGCAGTGTCACCACAAGCCGCGGCGAGAAAGACCGGCTTGAAGTCCTATCCGGCCTGTTTGAAGGCCGAACGCTTGGCACGCCCATATCCATGCTCGTCTGGAACAAGGATGCCGACTCCTCAAAGTACGAAAAACTGAGGGATGTCGTCAGGCCCGGCCATGCTGACTTGGCATGGCGCATGAAGTACGGCGTCGTCGACTTCCGCGGAGGCGGACGAAGCAGCGCGCGGGAGACTGTCGGGAGGGTTGCGGCCGGCGCGGTCGCGAAAAAATTATTGTCTAAGCTCAACATAACTACCGTAGGCTTCGCAAGGGAGATTGCCGGCATCAGGGCCGGAGGCGAGGCTAATGTATCGAGCGCTAAAGTCATAGACTCTAACAGCGTGCGGACTATCGATTTGAATGCCGCCCGGCTGATGGAGCGCGCCATAATAGCGGCGAAAGAGGACAATGACAGCGTCGGCGGGATTGTGGAATGCGCATCTTTCGGCGTTCCGCCAGGACTTGGCGAGCCGGTCTTCGGCAAGCTGAGTTCAGACCTGGCCTCGGCAGTGATGAGCATCCCTGGGGTCAAGGGCTTTGAAATAGGATGCGGCTTCGCGCTCGCGCGCATGAATGGCAGCGAGTCCAACGACCCGTTCATACTCTCTAAAGGTTTAGTTAAAACCAGGACGAACAATTCAGGCGGCATACTCGGCGGAATCTCCAACGGCATGCCTCTCGTTGTAAGAGCGGCCTTCAAGCCTACTTCCTCAATCGCAAAGAAGCAGAAGACGGTAAACCTAAAGACCAATCGTCAGGTCGAAATCCAGGTAGAAGGCCGCCACGACCCTTGCATAGTGCCAAGGGCGGTGCCCATAGTTGAAGCCATGGTCAACCTCGTCCTTGCAGACCACGGGCTTATGTCCGGAGTCATACCAAGGGAGATAAGATAGTGCCTGCGGCCAGTAATGCCCTATTTGTGTAAAAAAATAATCCGGAGGCGTTTTCACGCCTCCACTGTAATGCCTTACAGTACTTCGAGGTATCTTTTTATCTCCCAGTCTGTGACCGCAATCCTGTATTCGTCATATTCCTGTTTTTTCGCCTCGAGGAATTTGCCGTAGGTGTGGTCGCCGAGCGATTTTTTGACGAACTCGCTTTTCCTCATCTCTTCGAGGGCTTCTCCGAGCGAGGCCGGGAGCGTTTTGATGTACTTCTCCTTGAGCTTGCGGTCGTCGAACTCGTACACGTCCTCCTCGACCGGCGCCGGCGGCTTGAGCTTGCGCCTTACGCCGTCCAAGCCCGCGTGGAGCATGGTTGCGAATGCCATGTATGGGTTGCAGGCCGGGTCGGGGCATCTTACTTCGCAGCGTACTGCTGAATCCCTGCCTGGGCTGTACCGCGGGACTCTTACGAGGGCCGAGCGGTTGCGCTGTCCCCAGCAGATGTAGACCGGGGCTTCGTATCCAGGGACTAGGCGTTTGTATGAGTTGACTGTCGGTGCTAGCACCGCCGACATCTCCCTGACGTGCTCCAGTATGCCCGCGATGTAGCTGTATGCGAGGTCCGACAGGTGGTATTTGTCAGAGCCGTCGTAGAAGGCGTTCTTGTTCCCTTTAAAGAGGCTCTGGTGGGTGTGCATGCCGCTTCCGTTTATTCCGTATATCGGTTTGGGCATGAATGTCGCATAGAGGCCGTGCAATGTTGCAATCTCCTTGACCGTGTGCTTGAGCGTTATCGAGTTGTCTGCGCTGCGCAGGGCGTCCGAATACCGGACATCGATTTCATGCTGTCCGGCGGCGACCTCGTGGTGGCTCATCTCGACACGCATGCCGAGCGCTTCAAGGGCGATTGTTATGTCCCTCCTTACGTCGGACGCTAGGTCTCTTGCCGAGTAGTCGAAATAGCCTCCGACGTCGTGCGGCACCGGCACTATCTTCCCGTTCTCAGGCTTGAACAGGAAGAATTCGAGTTCCGGGCCGGTGTAGAATCCATAGCCCATCTTCTCGGCTTCGGCTATCGCGCGCTTTAGTATGTACCTCGGGTCGCCTTCGAAGGGCGTTCCTTCGGGCGTCAGGACGTCGGCGATGAACCGCGCCTCGGCCTTTTCGGTGGGCCGCCATGGCAGCACCGCGTATGTGTCGGGGTCGGGCTTTAGTATCATGTCGCTCTCGTGTATTCTTGCGAACCCTTCGATTGAGCTTCCGTCGAACCATGTGCCGTCGGTTAGCGAGGATTCCAGGTGTTCGACCGTTATCGTCACGCTTTTGATTCCTCCCATGATGTCTGTGAACATGAGGTTTACGAATTTCACCCCGTCTTCTTCAGCCTTGTTGAGGACGTTCATTATCTTGTCTTTGTCGCCCATCTTCTTCTTTGCCATGGTTTTATCCCTCCTTTTTGTTATTTGCTATAACTAATGTAATAATATATTACAAACTTATATAAAAATATCAGCATTTTCTGCTAATTCCTCATATAACAAAGAAATGAATGCTAGAAACTATAAAAAATTACAAAAAACAGCTATTTTTTTGAATTAATTACATAAAACAACCAAAAACAGCATAATTTTTCATAAATAAAACCACGGCTCACAAACCAAAAACACCCTTAAAGACAGGCATGCACTCCTCGGGATTATTGGCGCACAGCCGGAAAACGCGATACTTGGAAAGCAAAACAGCAATCGAATCCACAGCCTCTGGAGCAACGGCATCAACCTTATTAATCCCAACCACGACATCCACCTTAAACAGCCCAGAAACCTCCTCAAGAAGCCGAAGCTGCACCGCGACATCCTGCGTCGGGTCGACCATGAAAAAAATCCTGCCCGCAACATGCTTCAAGGCCGCAACAGCCTCAAGCTCTATCTTGTTCCTCTCATCCATCGGCCGCTCCAAAAGGCCGGGGCTGTCGATAATCTGGTAGCGCATATGGCGTATCTCCACATGGCCCACCATAATCCCCTTGGTGGTGAACGGGTAAGGCTTGACTTCTATGTCGCTCCCGGTAAGGTTCTTCACGAACGTGCTCTTCCCAACGTTCGGAAAGCCGGCGACAACGAGCGTCGGGACTCTCTCCATTATCGGCAGAGTGCGGAAAGCGCGCTTGACATCCACGAGAAAGTCAAGGTCCTTCCTAATCCGCTTGATAAAAGACGCCGCCCTGCCGAGGAACTCCTTGCCGGTGCTCTCGCCCTTCCTGATTGCCGCCCGCTGGTTTTTCTCCAGCCGCTCGACATGCTCGCGGCACCAGTCTACCGCCCCCAGGCTCTTCTTGTAGCGGTTCCGGTCTATCTTGATGTCGAGCAGCGCCTGCTGGAACGGGGTCAAGGACTCGAAAGGCGGGAACTGTTTTACGACGGTCTTCAGGCTGTTCTTGATGTACTTCGCAGCGGCCTCGATGCGCGCGAAATCGCTCTGCTGCATCCGGACTTCGCGGCGCTTGCCCGTGGAGCGCGCAACCTTCGCGTCACGGCGCCCGGCGCGAAAGGCGATGTCTATCAAATCATCGGCCGTCGGGACATAAGGAAGCTTAAGCATGTACTCTTATAGGGAGTACGGCATAATGAACTCAAAGAACGAATTAAGTTTGAATTTTTATGGCATGAAGGCGGATTCACACGACAATCAAATCACTGGTTGCTTCTCCTGCGCTTAATCTCCTTTAAATCCACCCCTGGAATGGGCTTTAACGCCATCTGTTCTGCCTGGCGTCTGGCTTCATCCTCGGTCATCACCCTCTGCCCTTTTTGCTGATGCAAGTGCTGCGGCAGAATCATCCCTCCACGATTCGCTTGCTTCATGATAAAGAATAACACCCCTGGAATAAATACGCTGGACTGCGTGCTAGATAACGGCCAAAAAATCCAGAATTGTTTATTTAACAAATCCAAATCCATACTATACTGCGTATTAACCGAAAATGAACAACCTCGTCTGCATCAGCGACTGCCACCTCGGCTACCGCCACCGGCTCAAAGCCCAGAGGCTCCAGCACTACCTCAACGCCTTCAACGACGCTGTCGCAAAGGCGCAAAAGTGCGACCCTGACATAATACTCTTCGCAGGCGACATTGTGCACCACAGCCGGCCCGACCCGGTAACGCTCAGGTCCGTCGTAAAGACGCTGGTGCAGCTTGCCGAGAAGACCCAGATAGTGCTCTGCATCGGCAACCACGAGATTGAGGGCCACCTGTCCACTACGTACACTCCGATATACTCCGACCTGCACAAGAACATCCACGTCCTTTCCAGCGAGAACCCGCACGTGAGGCTGAACCTCATCGGCCGGCAGGTCGACTTCTACGGGTTTGAATACACGCGCAACCAGAAGTCGGCCGAGAAAAAGCTGCTCGATTTGTCGAAGAGCATACACGGCGGCTTTAACGTACTCTGCCTCCACCAGGCGGTCGAGCGCTATCTCTCGCCGCCGGAAATCTCAATAAAGACGCTTCGCGAAGTCGCGCCCAAGTACAACCTGATTCTCTTCGGCCACATCCACAAGCCCCAGCCTATCAAGGAGGTGTTCGACGTGACGCCGGCCTATTTCATCGGCTCGACAGAGCACATCAGCTTCAACGAATCCGAAAGCCCGACGGGCATCCTCTTGTTCAGGAACCTGGACGCACGCCGGCCCGAGCACATCAAGGTGAATTCGGCGTCCATGAAGCAGGTGAGGGAGGACTTGGGGAAAAAGACGCCCGAGGAGATAAACCAGCGCGTTGAAGAGCTAATCAAACAAAACCATGGGACGGACCTCTTGCAAATCGACATAAACGCGAGCATAGACGGCGACATCCTGAACATACGCCACGACTGGGCCGAACAGCATCCCGAGCATGCGATACTCGACGTCGCAATCAACCCGGCCGGAAGCGCCAGCGCGTTTAGCATGGAAAAAATAGAGACAAGCGAGGAGACAATCCGGGAGTACTTCAAAAAAACCGGGCAGACCAGCAGGGAACTGGAGGAGACGTGCGTAAAACTATACCAAAAATACGGGGGCTGACTGCCTTTACATTACCATTGCCATAACAATTATAAAAAGGACGGTCGGGAACAATATTACAAAACATACGAATGGTACCATCAGGCCTGTTGTGATATACGGGTTCAATCCTTGCTTTCTTGCCTTCAGACCTACATGGATGATACTTGCTGCTCCAATGACCAGGTAAATCGAGAATAGCCCAGGTCGATGACCGGTTATTGACCATAACACCATCACAGGTAAGCACCAAAAAATAAAATAGAAGAGATTCCCTACTACCGTCTCTACAATGTTTGTCGAATTAAGGACGTCATGGATTAGCTCTTCATTCATGAGGTATACAAATATCACACTCCAAATCGTAGAACACAATAGAAAAATTGCCAGTGGTTTAATAATAACAGCAAGATACTCCCTAACCCTCCCCAAAGAAAGAGCCATCAGTAATCTAATGGGCCTCTCAATAAATTAAAGTCTTTATTACCTAAACAGATATCTACTACAACATGGTCTCGATACATCGCGCTTTTGACGACTTTCTTGGCGGCGGCCTGTTGCCGGGCGTCCTCACGCACCTGTACGGCCCGCCGGGGTCCGGGAAGACGAATCTTGCGCTTATGGCGACGGCGAATGCTGTCGGGAAGGGCAAGGTGCTGTATATAGACTCAGAAGGCGGCTTTAGCGTAGAGCGTATCAAGCAGATTACCGGCGGAAGCCTGGACGCGGTGATGGAGAACGTCCTCCTCGTCAAGCCGACGACGTTCTCAGAGCAGCAGGCGGCGATACGAAGGCTTGACGGCATGGTAAAAGAGCAGCCCGTCGCACTGATAGTAGTGGACAGCATCGGCAACCTCTTCAGGCTTGAGGACGAGCGCGACGCCCGGGAGTTCGGCAAGCAGCTCGCGCTGCTCCTGCGCATCGCCCGAAAGTACGAGATTCCAATCCTCCTGACAAACCAGGTCTTCACCGACATAGACAACGGACGCCTCGTGCCAATCGGCGGCCGCGTCAACGAATACTGGAACAAGATAATGGTCGAACTGGGACGGGAAGGGCAGGTGCGGTTCGCGGTCATAAGGAAGCATTTGTTCAAGCCCGAAGGCCTGAAGTTTGAATTCACGATAGTCAGCAGCGGTATTGACGTCCTTGGGGAGACGCCGACGAACTTCAACGTCAAATATGTCCCTAAGTAGTCTAGTATGGAATGAACAGGAAACTTCTTGCCGTCTACAAGCGTCTTTTAAGAGAATTCGGCCCTCAGGGCTGGTGGCCTGCCGAAACGCCCTTTGAGGTGATTGTCGGCGCGATACTCACACAGTCCACAAGCTGGCAGAACGTAGAAAAGGCGATACAAAACCTGAAGAAGGCCGGCCTGCTCAGTCCGGACGGATTGCGTAAAGTTCCATTGCGAAATCTTGCAGTGCTCATAAGACCGGCATTGTACTACAACGTGAAGGCCCGCAAGCTTAAAAGATTCATGGACTTTCTTTACGGGAATTACGACGGGAACTTGGACCTGCTCCTAAGCCGGCCGGCAGGGCAGCTTAGGGAAGAGCTGCTTTCAGTCTGGGGCGTCGGCCCGGAGACCGCCGATTCTATTGTGTTGTATGCGGCGCATAAGCCGTCGTTTGTCATCGACGCATATACGAAAAGGATTTACTGGAGACTGGGCATGCTTTCCGAAGACGTGTCATACGACGAGGCGAAGCGCTTTTTCGAAGACGGCCTGCCGAAAGACGTCTTGCTCTATCAGGAGTATCACGCATTAATCGTCGAGCTGGGCAAGCGCTACTGCCGGACGAAACCGGTTTGCGTTGAATGCTGCCTTAAAAACTATTGCCGGTTTGGATAATCCGCGCATGCCATAGCCTCACGCCAAATAGGGCGCTTTTATTCCTTAACGTACCAGTTTCATTTAATGCTAGGGGCGTGTCACGACAAATGAATACGGTATCCCACAGAACCTTCGTGCGTAAAGACTCGGCTGACGTCTTACCATTATTGGACGCCTTACCGGCCGGCGCCATGAACGTGTCCGCGGCCGATATCCGCGTTTTCTCAGCGGGCAGGGTCAGGCGGCTGGCGCATGGAGAGAAAATCGACCCCAAAAAATTCGGCCTTACAGGGGAGTTAATCATACCTACTGCGAAGGGCTGCGAGCATTTCATAGGCGAAATGTCTGGATTGCTATCTGATGTCGCCTCCCGAACTGAGACGCGGGCGGATGAGGAGTTCTCGGCAACGGGCGTCAGGATTGCATGCCAAGAGATACTGAAGAACTCGGCCGAGCACGGCAGCGCCCAGGGCGGGGAGATATACGTCGGCTGGAGCGCAAGAAAGGAATTGATGGCTGTGACAATTATCGACCAAGGCAAGAAGCCTTTCGACCCCTTCGTCTACTCGGACGAGCCTTCGCCAGAGAGATGGCTTATGGCTGTCAACCAGAGCCACCACAAGGGCATAGTGATAGTCACCGGCAAGGGAATAGGCGGCAGGCAGGTTTCCGAGCCCCTCGTGGACTACATCGACTGGACTCCCCTGACGGATGCGGCCGGCGGCCAGCTTGGGACCAAGGTCAGGATGGTTTTCAAGCCAAAGCCGAAATTAATGAAAGCCGGCGATTGATTTAAGCTTGCATCCTGACTTTCCCTGCCTTAACAGTAGTTGTACCTTACCGTGTATGTCAGCTTGCTTTCGCCGTTGGCTTTTACCGGTATTTTCCACTTGACATCGGTGTTGGATTCCTTGCTGTGCTGGTAGTTCTCGCTGGTTATCTCCCAGTCCCAGTCGCCGGTGTGCTCCAGTACCGTGACTACGACGTCTTCAGTCTTGTGGTTCCTCAGGGTGATTTCCCATGTTACGTCGTTCCTGCAGCCCAGGTCTTTGACGTCCATCTTCTTTCGCTCTCCGACTATGTCAAAGGCGTTTCCGACCAGAATCCTCACGGTCTCGTCCTTGGGCGTGTGGTCTATGCTGTCCTCGCCGAGGAACTGCAATTTTCCTTCACTGTCCTTCTTGAACACCCTCACCCTCCCTTTCGGGAGCGGCATGCCGAGCTTGTTCTCCTCGCTGTTCTTGAAGTTCAGCTTGACCTGCACCTTGCTGTTCTGGCTGTTATAGTTCCACCAGCCCCACCACGTCTGGCCGTTCTCGTAGATGAACTCCTTTTCGATGCCCGCATCCTTCGACTCCAACAGCGATATCTGCTTCTTCTCCTTGTCGCGCAGCGTCGTCTTCCTCTGGAGGTCGTACATGTGGTACTCGAACAATT
>JAQTQS010000057.1 GCA_028712125.1 Candidatus Altarchaeota archaeon | reverse complement strand
CGCGCTCGCGCTCGTCCTTGGCGGCCTGCTGGGGGCGGTAATGGCATTGAAGATGCCGATGACAGCGGTACCCCAGAGAACGGCCATTTCGCACGCCTTCGGTTCCCTGGCGGCGGCGCTGGTCGGGACTGCCGAGTACTTCCAGGGCGCGCCTGACATAGACAAGTTCACGATGGCAATCCTCTCTGCCGAAGTCATCATAGGTTATCTGACGTTCACCGGCAGCATAATCGCATTCGCAAAGCTTCAGGGGATCATGTCAGGAAGCCCGTTCGTCTATCCCGGGAGGAAGGCCGTCAACTCGCTGGTTCTGGGAGCTGCGGCAGTCATCGGGGTTTACCTGGTTTTCAACCCGTCAAGCACCTCGCTGTTCCTAGTGATGGCCGCGTTGTCGCTGGTATTCGGCGTCCTCCTCGTCATCGCAATCGGCAGCGCTGACATGCCAACCGTTATTGCAATCCTGAACTCATTCGCCGGCCTTTCGGCCGCAGGACTCGGCTTCGTCCTCAATAACAAACTACTGATTGTCGCAGGCGCGTTGGACGGCTCTTCAGGCCTCATCCTTGCCGTGCTAATGTGCAAGGCGATGAACAGGTCGTTCGTCAACGTCTTGTTCGGCGGTTTCGGCCAGCAGCAGAAGAAGGGCGAGAAAGCCTCGGACAAGGCCTACCATGAGTGTTCGATAGAAGAAACCGCAATCATTCTTGAGAACGCCAACTCGGTCATTTTCGTGCCGGGCTACGGGATGGCGGTGGCGCAGGCGCAGCACGCGGTCCAGGAACTGGCCGCCCAGCTTGAGAAGCGGGGGACTCAGGTTTCGTACGCGATTCATCCCGTGGCGGGAAGGATGCCCGGCCACATGAACGTCCTGCTGGCCGAGGCGAACGTGCCTTACGAGAAGCTCTTTGACATGGACCAGATAAACGACGAGTTCAAGAACACGGACGTGGCCTTTGTCATCGGGGCGAACGACGTGGTGAATCCGGCCGCGTTGAAGAACAAGGACAGCCCGATATACGGCATGCCCATCCTCAATGCGTTCGAGGCCAAGACCGTTTTTGTCGTCAAGAGGAGCATGAACCCGGGGTTTGCCGGCATAGAGAACGAATTGTTCTACTATCCAAACACCAGCATGGTCTTTGGCGACGCGAAGAAGGTCGTTTTGGACATCGTGCGGCAGTTGAAGGAGTCTCAATAGGTTTTATCGGACTGCTTATCTCATTGGAGTTCTTAAGCCGGGGGATATAAGCCTTATAATAACCAAGCAGAGTTCGCAGGAGAGGGTGCGAATCGTCCAAAGTCTCAACAGCTCTTTAAAAATACCTGTGTTTTAAGCAACATGTCATCAAAAGATGGCATGAAAATGCCGGCCCTGCCGGAAAGTCCTTGCATCATGCAGCTTACGCCCGGCTTATCCTCAGCTTGTGCTTGTGCCTGCCGGCTATCTTAAACGCCTCGAACCATAGTATGCTGACAATCCCTGCAGCCAGGCTTAGCGCAAGGTCCATGCCGTGGAGCTCTCCGAATTTGAACATCCTTGCGAAGAATGGCACGTATAGCGAGACGAGGAGGAGCGTTATCGCGGCTCCTGAAACCCATACGACTGCCCTGTTGGGCGTTCTCAGCGTCTCCAATACCGTCCTCGTCCATGAACGGTTCGTGAGTATCAGCGACAGGTTGGCGACGACGAGGGTCGTGAACGCTATCGCCCTGGACTGGTCCTCGGTCTGGCCGAGCCGCCCGGAAATGCGGAATACCGAAGCTACGACGGCGAGTACTACGATGCCCTGGACTATGCTCAGGAATATCGTCTTCCGATCGAAGAACGGCTCGTCAAGCCTTCTCGGCGGGCGGTTCATCACGTCCTTCTCCTCGGGCTCGGCCTCGAATAGTATAGAACATACAGGGTCTATTATGAGCTCGAGAAAGGCAATGTGGGCCGGGAATAGCGCCAGGGGCCACCTGAACAGCACCGGGAGCAGTGACATCCCGGCTATCGGCACGTGTATCGCGAATATGTACGCTATCGCCTTCTTCAGGTTGTCGAAAATCCTGCGCCCCATCTTTATGGCCGCAACGATTGACGAGAAGTTGTCGTCCAAGAGGACGAGGGACGAGGCTTCGCGTGCGACTTCCGTGCCGCGCCCGCCCATAGCGATTCCGATGTGGGCTGCCTTGAGGGCCGGCGCGTCGTTGACCCCGTCGCCGGTCATCATCACAACCTCACCGTTCGCCTTTAGGGCGTTCACTATCTTTAGCTTTTGTTCCGGTACGACGCGTGCGAACACGTTGGCGGTCTTTATCCTCTCCTGCAGCTCTCTCTCGCTGAGCGTGTCCAGCTCCTGGCCTGTTATTATGTCATCATGCGGCGTTATGCCGACCTGTTGTGCTATGTTTTTCGCCGTCACCGGATAGTCGCCGGTTATCATTATCACCCTTATTCCGGCTTCGTAGCATTCCTTCACCGATTCCGCCACCTGGAGCCTGACCGGGTCCTGGAATCCTACCAGCCCGATGAACTCGAAGTTGAAGTCATGCTGGTCTGCTGGAAGCACCGTCCTCCTGAAATACGCCCTTGCCACGCCTATAACACGGAGGCCTTCCTTTGCCATCTCATGGACTTTTAACTCGAGCTGTGCAACCCCTGATTTTTCCATGTGGCAGAGGTCGAAGACGGCTTCCGGCGCCCCTTTTGCCGCTATCATGTACTCGTCCCCTGCGGGGGACTTCCAGACGTGTGAGAGCGCCAGCAGTTTTTTCGACAGCGCGTACTCCTGCACGAGCGTCCAGTCGTCGTGGATGTGTTCCGTGTTCTCAAGGGTCCTTGCCCCCAGCTCCTTCAATGATTTCTCCATCGGGTCGAAGGGGTCGCGCTGGCTTGCGAGTATCGAGAACTCCATAAGCTGGTGGAATTCCTCGGGCAGCGCCTTGACCGCCTTATTCACAAAAAGAAGGCTTTCGCCGGCGTAAAGTCTCTCCACCTGCATCCTGTTCATCGTCAGAGTCCCCGTCTTGTCCACGCACAAGGTCGTCGTAGAGCCCAGCGTCTGTATCGCCTGCAGCCTTCGCGTCAAGACCTTGTGCTTCGACATGCGCCAAGCTCCGAGAGCGAGGAATATGGTAAGGACGACCGGAATCTCCTCGGGGACAAGCGCCATTGCAAGCGTTAGGCCGGCCAGAAGCCCGTTCAGCCATGCGCCCGTCGTCAGGCCGTATACCGCTATGACTATTGCGCAGACTGCCAGCCCCATGATGGCGAACACCTTCACTAGCTTGTTAGTCTCCTTCTGCAGCGGCGTTTCCTCTGGTTCCAATGTCTGCAATGCTTTCCCGATTTTCCCTATTTCAGTCGAGATGCCTATCCTCACAACCCGGGCGATTCCATGGCCCTGGACTACGAGCGTGCTGGAATAGACCGATGAATGGTCGTCGCCGCCCGGCCGTGTCATTTCCGCGCCTTCGTCTCCCGGCATCTTCCTGACCGGGGCGGATTCGCCGGTGAGCAGCGACTCGTCGACGAGTATGTTGCTGCACGACAGGAGTATCGCGTCTCCCGGCACCCTGTCGCCTTCCGAGAGCATTATAAGGTCTCCGCGGACGACTTCCCTCCCCGGCACCATCTTGCGCTCGCCGCCGCGTATGACAAACGCCCTGGGGCTAGACAAGTCCCTTAATGCCTCAAGCGCCCGTTCGACCTTCTGCTCCTGGTATACCGTGATTCCTATCACGAAGAAGACGAAGCATAGCAGCATCATAGCCTCCTCGACGTCGCCTATGACGAGGTAAATCAGGCCGCCGGCTATGAGCAGCAGGAACATGGGCTCGTGCATCACCTCGAACGCTATGTGCAGGATGCTCCGGCCTTTTGTCGCGGGAAGCTCGTTATAGCCGTCCTCTGCCAGCCGCATTGTGGCCTCTTCGTCGGTAAGCCCCTTGAAACTCTCGATTCCCGTGGCGTGTTTCAACATTGCTTGAAAAAACTCTGTTCAGGACATATAATTATACTTATAATATTATAAGGCTTTTCTTCAGGCCAGCCTTTCAGCTATCAGGTCTCCCATCTCGGCGGTGTTCACCCTGGTGCAGCCCTTGCTCATGATGTCGCCTGTCCGATAGCCCTCCTCAAGGGCCCTGCCTACGGCGTTCTCTATCATCTTCGCCTCCTTTTGCATGTTGAAGGTGTATTCCAGCATCATGGCCGCTGAAAGTATCTGCGCGATGGGATTCGCCTTGTTCTGGCCGGCGATATCCGGGGCGCTTCCGTGTATCGGCTCGTAAAGCCCGAAATTCTTGTCGTTCAGGCTTGCCGAAGGGAGCATTCCCAGGCTTCCGGTTATTATCGCGGCCTCGTCGCTGAGTATGTCGCCGAACATGTTGCCTGCGAGTATGACGTCGAAAATTTTCGGGTTTTTCACTAGCTGCTGTGAGGCATTGTCCACGTACATGCTTGAGAACAATACCTCCGGGTAATCTTTCGCAACCTCCTCCACGGTCTGCCGCCACAATACCATCGTATGCAACACGTTGGCCTTGTCGATTGAAGTGAGCCTTTTCCCGCGCTTCATAGCCGCCTCGAACGCGACTTTCGCAATCCTCCTGACCTCGCGCACGCTGTAGCGCATCATGTCAAATCCATAGCGGTCTTCGCCCGTTCCCTCGATGCCCTTAGGCTGGCCGAAGTACACGTCCGAAGTCAGTTCCCTGACAATCAATATGTCGATGCCGTCGCCGAGTATCTCAGGCTTCAAAGGCGATGCGCTTATCAGCGGCTTGAAAATCTTGGCAGGCCGCAGGTTCGCATACAAATCGAACATCTTTCGCAGCGGCAGCAACGCCGCCCTTTCAGGCTGCTGTTCCGGCGGCAACGCCTCCCATTTCGGTCCTCCGACCGCGCCGAAGAGTATCGCGTCAGACTCCCTGCAGGCTTTTATCGTCTGTTCCGGCAGAGCCTTTCCGTACTTGTCTATCGCGGCCCCGCCGACGTCGGCGTGGAGATATGTGAACTTTCCGACCTTGTCAAGGACCTTAATAGCCTCAGGCAGTATCTCATGCCCTATGCCGTCGCCCGGCAGCACCGCAACCTTTGCCATGGCTATCTATTGTCCTACCTTTTTATTAAACTTCCCGGCGGGCCTTTTCTATAACAAGGGTAGAAGCGAGTCCAATCCGACCACGCCCTCGCGGACTATCTTCGCCGGCGTGACCGTCGTGTCGACGATGGTGTTCGGGACCTTGTTTTTCGTCTCCCCGCCGTCCAAAACAATATCAACCCTGCCTAAAATCTCGCGGTCTATGCCGGCCGCGCTTACAGCCGGCGGCATGCCGCTCGCATTCACCGAGGTCGAGACCAAAGGCTTCCCGGTAAGCTCGACAAGGCTTCTTGCGACTGGATTGCGGTGGCATGTAAGGCATACCGTCCCGGTACTTACAAAATCAGGCACGGCCGGCTTTTTAACCACGATAACATTGACATCGCCGGGCCAGTAGGCCTTGATAATCCTCTCAGCGGTCTCATTTATGATGCCGTATACCTCCGCATCCTTCTTTTCCACCGCAATCTGGAAAGGCTTGCCTCCGTCGCGCCCCTTCAAGGCGCGTATACGCTCTACAGCCTCATTGTTCAGCGCGTCCCCGAACAGTCCGTACACGCTGTCGGTCGGCGCAATAACGACTCCGCCCCTCCAGATGGCCTCGACAGCCTTCATCATCAATTCGTCCATATTAAACCTGCCGACTGTTTAATTATCCCGTTTGCCGGTAAAATACCCCCCTCTGCCGCCATTGCGCTCAACTTATTAACCCCTCCTTCCCCTATCTCTTTACATGACAACCGCCCGCAGGAATCCCGGCGAAAGGGTTGGGAAGGCCTCACTGGAGACCGTCCCCTCCGTCTTCGACCCAAAGAGCCTGCCCCCCGACTCCAAGGTAGTCCGGGCCTTCGGCGTGGACTACGTCCAGCTCACAATGCCCGACGGCGGCCACCTCTACCTCACGAAATACGGCCTGCCTCACATTCGCCTGCTCATGCCGGACGCGTGGTACGATGGCGATTGGCTAGGCAAGAAAGGCGAGCGCATGAAGTGCGGCAGCGGCGCAGTCTACCGCTTGACCACGCGTGAAATGGACGCTAAAACCGGGCGGCTGACAGACGAAGCCACCGGCAAGGGCAGAACCATGGGGCTTTTGGTTAAATGGTCGCGCATGTCGCAGCAGCCGTCGGTGACGATTCAACCAGAAGTGCAGGCGAAATTCAGGACGATACTTGGGCAGGAGATTGACCCCTCCAATACGCGTTTCAACAGCCCGTTCGAGGAATTCGGACTCGTTATGGAGCTGCGTGAAGGCTCTGCGTTTGGAGAATCCGGCAAGAGGGTCTTAACGCAAAAACCGCTTGCAATATACTCCCCGGCGGAGTCCGTCGATCCGATGAGGCGGGGGAGGGAGGAGTGGGTATTCTCGATAGACCAGAGCGTGATGAGAAGGCATGACGAGGATGAGACCCGGAGGGTCGAGCTTGACATACGCCGCGGCTACGCCGTAATATACGAGTGGGTCAAGGGCGTCGACGCTGCACAATCCGGCATGACGGCCGATGGGATGGACGCCTTCACCACGCGGGTCATCCAGGACCTTGAAAGAAAAGGCTTTGTAGTCCCCGACACGAAACCCGCGCATTTCATAGTCCGCCCGAGGAAGGCCGGAGGCGGGGAGATTGGCGCTCTAGTTGGAGACGACAAGAGAGGGACGCCCTACGCGCTGGTGGACTTTGAGCTGCTCAGGAGGACGCCCGCGCACGAGCTGGCATTCCGCGCCAGGCAGCGTACAAGTTACGTTGGAATGCAGAAACACAGGTTCGAGGCCGATGAAACATTCCCTCCTAACCTCAGGCCGACCGAGGTGATGGGCGTCAAATACGTCCATGGAAAGGTCGAGAGCACGGGGGGCGAACTGTGGGTCGTAGGCTCAAACCCGCGCATGTTCGACTTCTTCCGGCCGGAGAGGTGGCTTCACCAGCCCACATGGCCGCTTTCGCCCCCTCACGAGATATTCGAGACCGTCTCCAAGGATCAGGTGCACCTCATATGGGCCGACGCTGAAGCAGGCCGGAAGCCCGACCCATCGTTCTACACCAACGGGCGGGAGATAGAGAGGCACGGCTTCAACAGCCCGTTCGAGCAGTTCCAGATGTCCGAGGAATTGCGAAGGCGCGGCATAAGCACGGTATACCCCCGGGCGGTATACCTCATGGGCAATGACGCCGGACAGGTTCCAGAAAGCTCTGATTTAAGCAGGTATGAATCCCACAAGGGCATACTGACGCCTGATGGATTGCCTGTCCTTCGGCCAGACCGGAAGTACCTGATGCTATGGGCTTACTGGGAGGGCGCGGACGTGACACCCCCGGGCGAGAGCCAGCCGGCCGGCCGGGCGGTCAAGGTGATAGACGCATTGTTCGAGGGGTTGATAACCCACCGGCAGGCTATCGGAATCATTAACGGCGCTCAATCGAGGATGGCTCCCGCCGGACTTCGGGAGAAGACGGTTAACGAGCATAGCCTGGTCCTGTTCTCGGACGGGATGGGCGGCCTTATGAAAGACGCCCGGGGCAGCCTTGACATGGTACTTTCCGTCGATACAAGGTATGCCTTGAAGCATCACCTGATTGACAGGGGGCGGCATTACGCTCTGCTCGACTCCGAGGCCAGGAGGGTGAGGCAGGCCGGGTTTGAGGACCTTAACCTCGTGGACAGCCATCTTCTCCTCTCCATGACCCCGGAAGGAGAGCTGAAAAAAGATGCCGACCATAGGCCAGTCATCACGCACTGCAATTTCGAGTTCTTCAAGCGGGTGCAATGACAGCGGGGCTAATACGGCATACGCCTATTTTACTAGCCTTCTTTTTGTGTACTCCACAAGACCTCCCGATTCAACAAGCTTAAGCAGGAACTCAGGCGGCTTCTTGAAAATAAACTTTTTTCCTGATTTCAGGTTCGTTAACTCCCCTCTTGCGTAGTCCACCTCCAGCTCGTCGCCCTCGTCGGCCTCGACGCCGCACTCGACAAGCATCAGGCCTATGTTGATGCTGTTCCGGTAGAATATCCTCGCAAAGCTCTTGGCTATCACGCACGCTATGCCGCACCCGATGAGCGCCCTCGGAGCATGCTCCCGGCTGCTCCCGCAGCCGAAATTCTCCTCAGCGACGATAATGTCGCCCGGCCTGACATTTTTCACGAAATTTGGCCTGACCTTCTCGAACGCGTGCTTGGCCAGCTCCTTCGGGTCGCCCGTCACGAGGTACTCGGCCGGTATTATCTGGTCCGTGTCCACGTTGCTTGAAAACTTCCACACCCTGCCTCTTACCATGTCCTCCATCTTACTTCCTTCTCCTTTTGACATCGTCTGCATGAATCAGCCGGTCCCTGCCGCGCAGTTTCGCAATCTCCTCGTACTGCTCGGCCTGCCTCTTCAGCAAGCCTCTTATGTCCGAGGCATTTAAGCCGCCGGTATCCCCCAGTTCGTCCATTAACGCCATTCCCATGCTTATCGTGATAGTCCCCTGCGGCAGTGTTATTATCCTGCTTCCGTCATCCAGCGTTTCCGCGCCGAATTCCTTCGGCAATGTTATGGTGTCCGTTCCGCCGGTTTTTTTCCTCCGGATTTTCGCGCCCTCTTCGCCTTCGGCGAGAACGACGTCTTTACTGTCCGAGCCAAGCTTTACAATAAACATGTTGTCGTGCGTTGATGCTATAATCCTCCTTGCCGCGGCAACCGTCTCACCCTTCTCCACGGACTGCATGAGAACGCTGAACTCGTCGCCGCCGGTCGTGCCCATGAAACCGAGCCTCTCCAGCGGTGCTGCCGCAACCCTCACGAACTGCCTTATTATGTCGGTTCCCACCTGCTGGCCGAAGGCGTTCCTCAC
This sequence comes from Candidatus Altarchaeota archaeon, assembly GCA_028712125.1. Taxonomy (GTDB): domain Archaea; phylum Altiarchaeota; class Altiarchaeia; order IMC4; family SCGC-AAA252-I15; genus VGJA01. Next base: position 757 of record JAQTQS010000057.1, on the reverse strand, counting down.
GTATTTAAAATTGTCCATGTCTATGAATCCGTAGGCTATAACCAGCCCCAAAGCGGGCTGTTTTTCTATTTCCCTGTCGGCTCTTGCGTCAAATGCCTTGGTGTTCAGCGCCCCGGTTATGACGTCAATCTCCTTCTCGCGCTCCAAGGCGATAACCATTCCAAGCTGCTGTGCCATGAACCTGGCTTCCACAAGCAGGCTGGGGTTTACCCTCTCCTCCCCTTTCGGCGTTATGACTATCGCCCCCACAACCTGCTGCTGGGCCTTGGATTCGCCCAGCACTATCGGCAGCACTGTAACGCTTTTACTGTCCTTCCCGATAAGGACGGAATCGGATTCAAGCGGGCTTTCGTCAATCCGCTCTTCTCCGGATATGAGGGACGTGAACACGACCGAATCCCCGGCCGGGATTCTGACATTCCGGTGGTGCCTGCCAGAGACAAAGGACTGCTCCTGTACCTGGACCACCCCCCGGTTTAAGGCAAAGTCGTTCTCTTTGGGCAAAACCAGTATAGACACTGACTCGTCCTTTGCCAGTCTGCTCAGTGCGGCCGCAGTCTCCCTCATCTTTGCATTAAGCGGCATGCTGGCCATCAGTATCCCGGAAACCCAGTCCTGCCTGCTTATGAGGTCGCCTTTCTTTGGCAGCGGGAAATCCCTTACGGGGACCGTCCACCGCCTTTCCATGTCGTCTACCAGCAGAGCCCTCTTGGCTTCAACATTCAGGTCCTCGACCCTGAACCTGCTAGCATCCACC
>JAQTQS010000097.1 GCA_028712125.1 Candidatus Altarchaeota archaeon | reverse complement strand
GACGAGTGCGAGAAGGTCTGATATTATAGCGGCATTGAGCTTGCATTCGCCGTATTCAATCCCCCGGTAGTTCAACTGCCCCAGTACCTCCCGGCATATCCACATTGCCGCAACCTCGGGATTACGGCCGGATGCGACTGATTCGAAGAGGTCGGCTATGTCCTTGTCTTTTACGAGCGTCTGGGCGTATTGCTCGCCAATGCCGAATTTCTCGACTATGCGCTTGCGCCTTGTCTGCGGGGTTTCCGGAAGCAGGACCGATTCCACAGTCTTTTTGTCAAGAGCCAGCGGCGGTATGTCCGGGTCCGGGATGTAGCGGTAGTCTGCCGCAGTCTCCTTCACCCGCATGGACGTCGTTATCAATGATTTCTCGTTGAAGCCCCGCGTCTCCTGCTTGACGACCCCGCCGCGCTGCATCAGCCCCTTCTGCCGGATTATCTCAAAGCCGATGGCCTTGAACGCGCCCCGGACGGAGTTGATGTTCTTGATTTCGACCTTCGCGCCGCCTTCAATGCTGATGTTCACGTCGGCGCGCATGACGCCGCCGGCTTCAACAATCCGTTCCGTGTACCTCAATAGGTTGACGAGCTCCCTCAAAAAGTTCCTCGCCTCCTCGGCCGTCTTCATGTCGGGCGCCGTTACGATTTCAATCAAAGGCACGCCGCTGCGGTTGTAGTCCACCCGGCCGGACTCAAGGTCGTAGCGGCCCGGGTCTTCCTCGATGTGGACTTCCCATATGTGCACGCCGGCGAAGACTCCGTCCTTCCCGACGGGCTCGGACGTCCTCTGGTAGCCTGAAGGCAGGTCAGGGTAGTCGTAGTGCTTGCGCTTGACGAAGATGTTCTCTTCCGCCACCTTGCAATCAAGCAGCCGGGCTATCATGATGACCGTCTCCAGCGCGTAGCCGTTCAGCGGCCATGGCTTCGAGCCGGGCATGCCCGTGCAAACGGGACACGTGTTCAGGTTTGGGTCCTCGATGTCGTAGTAGTTCGTCGGGCAGCTGCAGAAAAGCTTCTGGCTAGTCTTAAGGGGAACGTGGATTTCCAAGCCGATTTTCGTTGCGGGGTTTACGCTTGCCATGTTGTTTTCGACTTAATAGATATTTGGCTAGAAGAATAATAATCGGCAACGGCTTAGGACAGCAGCCTACCTTAATCAATCATAAACCGAATCTTATATCGACGTCATTATTCCGCTTCGCCCTCAGTGCTAAGGTACGCGGCCAGCGTGTCGTAATCCTGCGGCCTTTTCTTTTTCACCGCATCCAGGAGGTGGCCTCTGACTTCAGCGGGCGTTGCGCCCTTGGCCTTGTGCCGGGATGCGGTAAGCCCTATCGAGATTTCCATCATCCTCAGCGGGTCGTTGAACTCGTCCCATTTCCCGACGAGGACGTCCAGATAGTCCGCGTAGGGCGGCCTTTGGCCGCCGGCTTCTGCCGTCCCTTCCGGGGGCGTGCCGAATATTTGTGTAAGCCTGCTTTCCAGCTCCGCTCCCTTGACGCCTCCTTGTTCAAGCGCCGCGCATTTCTCCCTGACTTTATTGACGTCCTTTTGTACGCCGGCTATCGTCCTTGCAAGCATGCTGCCTGCGCCGAGCCGGTATAGGTAGCCTATGACGTCCCGGTCCGGCATTTCGCCCTCTATCTTCTGCAGCTCTTCGAGCCTTTTCACGGACTCCGGCTTTTTAAGGCCGCGGCTCCAGTCCCGCGCGCACACCCATGACACGCCGGTTGCTTTCGAGATTTCAGCCGGTTTAGCTCCATGATGCTGTTCGCAGTAATTCATGACCTCGCGATATTTCTCCGGGGGATAGGACGGCCTTTCAAAAGGCTGCGCGAGCAGTCCGTCCAGCTTCTCTTGCGTCTTCTTCGAGGTGAAGATATCGTACCCGCGGAGCTTCTCCAAATCCCGCCGCCCCTGTATCCTCAACGTATCCCCATTCACTACAGACAGGACGCCCACATCCTTCAGGAGGACTGCAAAATCTTTGATAAACCCTTCATTGCCGAGCTTTTCGACGTGGAGCAGGGGATACTTGACATCACCGCCTTTCATCTTCAGGAGGCGGTGGGTTATAGAGCCCGTGAAGTCCAGAAAGCCGTTGATGAACGCAAGACGCTCTTCCCTTGAGACCAGATGCTCCCACGGAATCCGGGTGTTGTTTTGCGTAACGTGGTCGATATGGCGGCCGAGCAACCGGGAGTAGGATGAAACCTTGTGGTACACCGCGCCGCCTAATTCATGGTCTCCTACGGTAGCATCCCTCTTGAATACGGTTTTGACCGCACTGCCGGCCTTCGCAGCCACGTCGTCGTCGGTATGGCTGAACACGAAAGAGGCTGTCCGGCTTTTGGTCGTCGTAATGGCCGCTCGGGCGCCGAGCAGGTATGCTAGGCTTGTGGACTCGCTTTTGGGTATGTCGCCCGGCTGCAGGTCGTTGGACTTGGATGCTGGGTCAAGGCGGTATATTGAGCGGGGTATGTTTGTTCCGGCAAGCCATGCATTCACCTCGGAGTAGGGTATGCTGGTTTTGCGCTCTATCT
>JAQTQS010000056.1 GCA_028712125.1 Candidatus Altarchaeota archaeon | reverse complement strand
GTCATTTTCGCTATGAAGAATCCTTCGCTGTCGTTGTCCTGAGGGTGGATTCGGGCGCAGTTCTCGACCGCCGGATTAAAGATATGGCCCATCCATTCTTTTATGCCGGGCCGGTATTTGAAGTCCCGGCTGCCGATTTTTTCAATCCTTAGGCCGGTGTTTTGGTTGAGGGCGTCGTCTATGACTTCCTCGTTTTCCTCCGGGGCGAGGGTGCATGTGGAGTAGACTATTGTTCCGCCGGATTTGAGCATTTTGAGGCAGTTTTCAAGCAGCTTCTTCTGGAGACGGGAGTGGCGTATCACCTTTGAAAGAGTCCATTGCTCGGCTGCCAAAATGTTTTTCCTGAACTGGCCTTCGCAGGAGCATGGCGCGTCGAGTAGGATGCGGTCGAATATGGGTTTTTGCGGCGTTATGGCCGTGAGGTCTTGCGTTGTTATTATGGCGTTCAGGACGCCGTATTTGCTCAGGTTGAAGCGCAGGGCGCTGCGCCGTCTAAAGTCCGGCTCGTTGGCCGCCAGGCATCCGCGGTTGTTCATGAGGGCGGCTAGGTGCGTCGTCTTTCCGCCGGGCGCCGCGGCCGCGTCGAGCACGACGTCGCCTTCCGAGGGAGCGAGGATTATCGGGGGGAGCATTGCCGATGATTCCTGTATGTAGTAGTGGCCGAGGAAGTGTTCGATTGTGTCGCTTATGCCGGGGTTGTCTGTCCAGAATCCGTCTTTCGCCCATGGGATTGGGACGAGACTGTGCCCCTGCGCCCTCAGGCGGCTTGCTAGTTCCAAGGTGCTTGTCTTGAGGGTGTTTGCGCGGAGCGACTTTCTCAGCGGCTTATGCATGTATTCGAACAGTATGTCCGCGTCATCGGCCAGCAGTCGGCAGCGCTCTTCGAATTTATTGCTGTTCTTCATGCTGGTAGAATTTCTTGGAGTCGAGGTTCCGGCGGTCGCTCATGCTTATCTGGCCTGAGCCGGATGATTCGAATTTTCGCTCGTTGTGAAGGCTTTCGAGAATTTTTCTGGCGGCGTTCCTCTTTTCAGCGGTTTGGTCTGCAAGGTAATTCTTGTAGGCTTCGGCCGCGCGTTTTAACTCGGCGTCCTGCTCGTACCGGCGGACGTATTTCTCGTACAGGGCTTTTTCCGTGCCTGACTCGAAGCCTTCGAGTATTTCAGCGAGCACGTGGAAGCTTGCGTTCATGGCTTATAGGTGCTGGCGCTTGTCGCGTAGGAGTTTTTCGCCGACTTCGAAGCGGGCGAAGCGTTCAAGGTTCTTTTTCTTGAGGACTGCGGCTATTTCGCCGTCGTCGTCGAGTAGTGCGATTCGCCCGGACACCGTCCGGTCCAGCTTTTCCATGACCTCTTCGATGCTGGCCTTCATCGGCGCGCTGACGAGCGGCTCAAGGCTTAGGTCCCTGACTTTCATGTTGCATATGTTGGCGCAGCTTGATATGGCGGTGAATAGCACGACGTCTGTCAGCATGCCGACGTGTTTCCCGCCCTTGTCGTCGACTATCAGGGAGCCTATGTTCTCGGAAGCCATTCGTTTCGCCGCCTCGCTTACCGGTTCGTCAAGCCAGCAGTACACAACCTTCTTTCTTGCGTAGTCGTAGGGTGTCAGTCCAACCATTTTCATCAACCTCTCTTGCTTTTAACAACCTTGAGGCGGTAGAAGCTCTCGCGCTCGAGTTCGTCCAGCCGCATCTCAACGTATTTTTTAGTGTTCCGAATTCTCGGTAATATATGGTATTCTAGGGCATTAACCCTTCGCTTGGTCCTCCGCGTCTCGTCCGAGAGCGCCCTCAGGGTGGTTTCGACCTCGAGGAGCTTTATCACGCGCTCTGCCGCCTTCTCGTAGGCTGATGCCGCTTCATCGACCGACGGGTGGATTAGGGCTATGCTGTAGTCCCGCTCGTCCGGCCTATGCTCCAGCCGGGGCATCGTAATCTTCGGCAGGCCGACGCCCATGACGTTCTTGTATTTCAGTTCGGCCTGCGGCCGGGTTTCTGTTGACAGGGATATGGATGAGAGCTCCCGTTGTCCGATGCGGTCTTCGGCCGTTGAAAGAGCGTCCCTTGCCGCCGAAAGCTGCCGTATCGTCTCGTCTGCGGTCTCTTCGGCGTCCCTTGCGGTCGTCATGAATTCGAGCATGAGGGCGTCGCGTTTTTCCTTCAGCAGCCTGTGGCCTTTGTCTGCGAGGGATAGTTTCCTCTTGAGGTTGAGGAGGGCCATCCGGGTGGGGTGCACGCCTTCGATGAGGTCTGCCATTTTTTATCCTTGTTTTTGCCTGAATTTTTTTAGCAGCTCTGGGTCGAGCCGTTTTAGCTCCTGCTCCGGGAGTATGGATATGAGGTCCCAGCCGAGGTCGAGCGTTTCCTCTATGGTGCGCTCTTCGTCGCGCCGCTGGGAGAGGAATTCGCCTTCGAAGCGGTCTGCCAGCTGGAGGTACTTCTTGTCCCTCGCCGTCAGCGCGTCCTCGCCGACCACGGCCACCATGTCGCGCAGGTCGCGGCCTTCGGCGTATGCGGCGTACAGCTGGTTGGAGACTCCGTCGTGGTCTTCCCTTGTCTTCCCGGCTCCGATTCCGCCGTGCATCAGGCGGGATAATGACGGCAGGACGTCGACCGGGGGGTAGACTCCTTTCTTGTGGAGCGGCCTTGAGAGGACGAACTGGCCTTCCGTTATGTAGCCCGTGAGGTCGGGTATCGGGTGGGTTATGTCGTCGTCTGGCATCGTGAGTATTGGTATCTGGGTGATTGAGCCTTTGCGGCCTTTTATCCTGCCAGCCCGCTCGTAGATGCTCGCAAGGTCGGTGTACAGGTAGCCGGGATAGCCGCGGCGGCCTGGGACTTCCTCGCGGGCGGAGCTTACCTGCCTGAGGGCTTCGCAGTAGTTTGTCATGTCTGTAAGGATTACGAGCACGTGGTAGTCGAGCTTGAATGCGAGGTGTTCGGCGGCCGTGAGCGCCATTCTAGGCGTTATTATCCTTTCGATTGCGGGGTCGCTCGCAAGGTTGAGGAAGGATATTATGTTTTCGGACGCCCCTGTCTTTTCGAAGTCGCGCCTGAAGAACATGGCCTCGTCGCTCGTTATGCCCATCGCTGCGAAGACGACTGCGAATGCTTCCTCCTTGCCCAGCACTTTCGCCTGGCGGGCTATCTGGGCCGCGAGCTCGTTGTGCGGCAGGCCCGCCGCGCTGAATATGGGAAGTTTCTGGCCGCGGACGAGTGTGTTCATCCCGTCTATTGAGGAGATGCCGGTCTGGATGAAGTCACGCGGGTATTCCCTTGCGAGAGGGTTTATTGAGAGGCCGTTCACGTCGCGTCGCTCTTCCGGGATTATGGGGGCGAGGTTGTCGGTCGGGCGTCCTATGCCGTTGAAGGTCCTTCCGAGCATGCTTTTTGAGACGCCTATTTTCATCGTCTCGCCGAGGAATGCGACTTTCGTGCTTTCGGTGTCGAGGCCGAACGTGCCTTCGAAGACCTGGACGACCGCGGAATTTGCGCGTGCGTCGAGCACCTGCCCGGTCCGGGTCTTGCCGGCCCTGTCCGTTATGCGGACCACCTCGCCGTAGGCGACGTCCCTTGTCTTCTCGACCACCAGGAGCGGCCCCATGATGTTTGACACCGTCCGGTATTCGACGTGGCTCATGTTTTTTCTGCCTCGAATCTTATTTTGCCTTTAAGCTTCTCGTATGCTTTTTTGAAGTCGGTTTCATGGACGTATTTCATCTTTGCGATTTCCTCCACAGCCGGGTGCTTCATTATGTCCCGGACTTCCATGCCGCGGGAAAGAGCAGCCGAGCCTTCGCGGTAGAATGCCATGATGGCTGAGAGCATGAGGTACTGCTTTGACAGCGAGCAGTAGGTGTCGACAGGATGGAACGCGTTCTGCTGGAGGAAGTCCTCGCGTATCATCTTAGCCGATTCGAGTATGAGGCGCTCGCTCTCAGGCAGCGCGTCCGGGCCGACTAGCTGGACGATTTCCATTAGCTCCGACTCCCGCTGGAGGAGTGACATCGCCTCGTCCCTCAATGCCGGGAAGTCCGGGCCCGTGTTCTTCTGGTGCCATGGCGTGAGCGTGTCCGAGTAAAGCGAGTAGCTTGTCAGCCAGTTGATTGACGGGAAGTGGCGTCTGTCGGCGAGCCGCGCGTCAAGGCCCCAGAATACGCGCGTGACTCGCAGGGTATTCTGGGTGACGGGCTCTGAGAAGTCGCCGCCGGGCGGGGAGACTGCGCCGATTACCGTCGTTGAGCCTGTGTTCCTGTTGCCGAGGCATTCTATCCTCCCGGCGCGCTCGTAGAAGCTGGCCAGCCGGGAGCCGAGGTAGGCGGGATAGCCTTCCTCGCCCGGCATCTCCTCAAGCCGGCCTGATATCTCACGCATGGCCTCAGCCCATCTGGACGTGGAGTCCGCCATGAGCGCGGTGTCATAGCCCATGTCGCGGTAGTATTCGGCGATGGTTATGCCAGTGTAAACGGAAGCTTCGCGGGCCGCGACCGGCATGTTCGAGGTGTTGGCGATGAGGATTGTGCGCTCCATCAGCGGCCTGCCGTTCTTCGGGTCCTCAAGCTCCGGGAACTCCTTGAGCACTTCGGCCATCTCGTTGCCGCGCTCCCCGCAGCCCACGTAGACGATGACCTGCGCGTCGCACCATTTGGCGAGGGCCTGCTGGGTTACCGTCTTCCCGGCGCCGAACGGCCCGGGGATTGCCGCAGTCCCGCCCTTGGCCAATGGAAATAGTGTGTCAAGGACCCGCTGGCCGCTTAGGAGGGGGGATTCAATGTCAAGCCGCCTGCCTGTCGGCCTTGGCGTCTTGACCGGCCATGCGTGCATCATCGAAAGCTCTGTCTTGTCTTCGAGCACGCATATGGTCTCGTCGACCGGGTGCTTTCCCTCGCGCATCTCGCGTATCGTACCGTTCGTTTCCGGAGGTGCGATGATGCGGTGCTCCATGAGAGGCGTTTCCATAACGATTCCGATTATTCCGCCGCCTGTGAGCTTGTCGCCTTTTTTCATGATTGGCTTGAAATCCCATTTCTTCTTCCGGCTGAGGGCGTCGGCCTGCACGCCCCTGACTATGAAGTCCCCGGTTTCCGCCCGGAGTATTTCCAGAGGCCGCTGCGTGCCGTCATAGACGGAGCCCAGCAATCCCGGGCCGAGTTCCACTGAGAGGGGCCTGCCGGTGGCTGTGACCTGTTCGCCGGCTTTGATTCCCGACGTGTCCTCGTAGACCTGGATGGACGCGGTGTCTCCGCGTATCTTGATTATCTCGCCCACGAGCCGCTGGCTGCCGACGTGGACGACTTCCTGCATCCTGACGCCGGTCATTCCCGACGCTTCTATTAGCGGCCCGCTGATTCTCGTGATTGTTCCTGCCATTGTCTTAGTATTTTTTCAGTTCGAACCCTATCGTGTTCTTGATTATCTCGCTGACGGATGTGTACTGCTCGTCGGGCTGTTCGGGTATTGTGACGACCATTGACGTCGACTTCAGCTTCCCGGCGCGCTCGCCGAGAATGCGGGCCGCCTTCTGGGTCATTATTAAGATTGCTTTTCTGCCCTTAAGTTCTTGGTAGACCGCGTCGGCCGTATCGTCTGTTATGGCGTAGCTTGGGATGCCCGCAAGCCGGAATCCGATTGCCGGCTGTTCGCCTCCGACCATTATTACCTCCCTTTTTTCCATTCCTTAGCCGATTATCTTCCTTGCCGCATCCTTCCTGCGAGGCCTTCCTGACAGCAGCAATGCCGCCCTCACCTGCCTTGATTCCCTCTGCTTGCGCTGGAGGAATGCAAGCGCGCTCCACACGCTTAGCGGGCGGACCATCGCCATAAGGCCGGTCTCGTCCTCGAGCGAATCTTCGAGGGCCTGCTCCACTAATGCGACACTTATGCTCCCGCGGGCCGACGCCTGGGTGAGGCGGCCTCCGTATGGCGTTGCTGCGAGCGATGCCGCGATATCGCCCGGCGGAAGGGTCTCAAGTCCCATTAGGGTTTGGATGCTGAGATGAAGTCCGCCGGGTATTATGTGCCGGGCGTAGGGCATGCCCTCAAGCCGGCAGCGGAACAGATTGAGGACGTTCAACGAGTCTATTTTCATCTTCACATAGTCTTCGAGCGGCTTGCGTGAGAGCCATCGCTCCATGAACGAGCGGTCGAGCGCCATTTCGAGCGGCACCAGCCGGCCTGTCTTGCGGTAGCCTGCGAGCCCGCCATCAAGCTCGCGCGGCAGGTCGTCCCAAAAGGCAGAAAGGAACGTCATTGCGCCGTCAATCCCCGCGGCGCCGGCCATGCGGTCGGTAATGCCGGCCGGCACGCCGCCGGACAGGAGCATTAGCTTTATTTCAGATTGGGGTATTGAGCGGTGGAGCCCGCGGAGTATCGTCTTGATGTTCTTCAGGTCCGCTTCTCCCAGTATTACGCTGTCGAATGCCTGACGGTCGTCCTCAGGGAGCGCGGCCAGTATTTCGCCGTATACGCGCATGAAATGCCGTTCGATTGCGCGCTCGACGTCCGAATCCGAAAGCGCGGGCGAAAGCGACGCGACCTCGGCAGAGTAGTCTGTCTTCTCAAGCGACGCTATCGCGTCCGCAACGCCTCCGGCCGATGCAACCGACTCGAGCTCCGCGCGGCCGAGCAGCCTCGCATTCATGCCTGAGAGCATGCCGTACATGTATGCGTAAGATTCCGGCCTGCCCCGCGAGAGCAGCATGTCAAGGTTCATTTTTGAAGAGGATGTCTGCGACTTCCGGCGCAATGGTTTCGTAAAGCTCGGAGAGGAGCGTCTGCAGCCGCATGTCCACCCGGATGCGCCCGTCCTCGGACTCGATGATTACGCCAAAGTCTCCAAGCTCCTGCGTTTTTACGGTTGCTCCGGACTTGGCTGGAATCAATTGCTTGTAATGGGAGTCTATTAACACGCGGGCCGGCCCTTTTGTCTCTGGGATGCGGTCAATCATTGCTGAAAGCATTTTCTTCTTGGCGGCGTCTGGAAGCGCGAGCACCGCATCGCCGGCTGCTTTGAAGGCGCGGGAGACAGCGTCGGCCTTGGCTTGGGCAGTCCTGTTGGAGGCGTCGCGCCTGGCTGCGCTGATGACGCTCCTTTTCACAGCAGCCTCATTCTGCTTTCGCTCGGCCGCTAATGCCTCAAGCCTGCTTCTAGTCTCGGATTCCGATTCCTCGCGCAGGCGGCGCATCTCCTGTTTTGCGTTAAGGCGGATTTCCTCGATTTCTGCGCGCCCCTCTGCCCGAACGCCCGCGGCTATTTCCTCGAACGCCATTTCCTAGTAGACCTTTGTCAGCATCACAAGCAGGCTGAACACGAAACCCAACAAAGCCGTAAGCTCAACCATGACGACGTAGACGATGACCTTCCCGGAAACCCTCGGGTTCTTGGCGGCGGCGCCGACGGCGCCCGCAGCGGCAATCCCCTGGGCCACGCCTGAAAACCCTTCCATCACGGCCAGCGCGATGCCGAGCGCAAGGCAGATGAAACCCTTCTCGATGTTCATCTGGTTGTTCATGATGGCAAAGACTATCATGACCGCGATGACGAATGCGTAGATGACCTGCGTCTGCGGCAATGACTCGAGTATGAGGAACTTTGAGAAGTTCTTCTCGTCCTGCGCGGTCGCCCCGGCCGCGGCAGCCCCCGAAATGCCAAGCCCGGTCGACGCCCCGTAGCCCGCAAAGCCGAGGCCTATCGCAGCCCCGGTTATCGCGAGCACGTTGCCGATGGCTATATAGTTGCTCTTCGCCAGCTCTATCAATAAATCCAGCTCCATTTGCTTCACACCTCCTGTTTTATGAGTAGGGAGTATTTACGCTCCTCCCTGAACGGTTCAAACGCGGTCCCGCCGCCCTCGTAGAACGTGCCGAAAAATTCGACATAATGCAGCCTTAACGTGTGGACGAACGCCCCAATCATGTTCAAGGCAATGTTGATTATGTGGCCGCCGACGAATACTGCGGCCGCGAGCGGGATTCCTATGTAGGGCGCGGAGAGGGAAATCGAGGTCATGAAGTTGACCGTCATCGAGATTCCGGAAGAGGACGCCATCAGGGCGAGAAGCCTTGCGTACGATACGACGCTGCCCAGCATGCCTGAAACCTTGAGGTAAAGGCCCATGATGCCTGAGCCCATGAAAACGAGTATGAGGCTTGCAAGCGAGACGAGCAGGCCCGCGCCCATCCCCTTGAATGCGTAGGCTCCGAGGCCGAGCGGGAGGAGCATGAGCGAGATGTAGTCGACTATGGCCGTGCGGTACTGCCGCCTGCGTATTGAGTCCAGCGCGCCGACCAGGTAGCCGATGAAAATGTGGACGAACCCTATGGCAAAGACGAGCGGTATGTAGACGAGCATGTTCCCGTTGTAAAGCGGGTCAAGCCAGAGCGCAATCGCCTGCGAGCCGTTTTCGCTTCCCAGGACGTATTTGCCGACAAAGTCGCCGAGGAAGCTGCCGGTGAGCAGGCCGAAGAAAATCGCCGACAGCCCGAAGTAGGACAACACGACTGACATGCCCTTTGCCGAGTCCGACTTGGCCGCGTACTTCTTGTAAAGGTAGTACGCCGCCGCGATGAGCAGTATGCCGTACACGACGTCCGAGAACATCATGCCGAAGAAGAGTATGAAGGTGGGCGCGAGAAGCGCGGTCGGGTCAACCTGGCCGTAATTGGGAGTCGAGAACATCTTTGTCAGCGGCTCGAACGGGCGAAGCCATTTAGGATTGCTGAGCAGGACGGGCGAGCCTTCAGCATCAACAACGGAATTTACGGCATAACGGCCGTTAGTCTGGCCGCGTATGATGCCTTCCACCCTAGAGGAGTCTTTTAGCGGAACCCAAAGCCTTAGCAGCCGCAATCGCTCTGTCGCGCCGAAGCTCCTGAACGCCTCGCACCTCTGGCGCTCGAACTCAAGCAGCTCGAGGACTGCAAGCAGCTTTCGGTAGTGCTCGGCATTGAGCTTTCCAAGCGACGTTTCGATGCCAGATTTCTCGGCGGCAAGCCGTTCGAGAGACTGCTCGGCTTCAAGCAACGCGTCGTCAAACCCGGACTCTACGTCCACGGCAATCCGTGTGAAACGGCTCCTACGGAGCGCTTCATCCAACGCATCGGAATCGCGGCGCAAGACAGAGACCACGACATGGACGATATCATCGCTGCCGGCGGCCTTCAATAGGAGGAAGCACCCTCCGGAAGCCTTTGAAAGGTTTGCCTCAAGCTGGCCGTAACCTTCAGCCGGGACCGTTCCGAGGACTGTCGTAAGATACGCCGACTCGCCGAACTGGATGCCGGAAAGGCCCGCGCCCTTCAGCGGGAGCAATTTTTCCGAGAGCGACCGTTTCTCATGCGACTCCGTGTCTATCTCCCGAAGCCGCGCATGGTAGGCGCCGATATGCGCTTCGACCGGGACCAGCGCGTCATTGGCATAGCGCTCGACTTCGGCAAACGTCATGCGCAGGACAGGAATCTTCGGCTCTACGTCAATCTCAAGAAGCCCGGCAAGCGCGTCCCCGTCACCCGCGCCATAGGGCGCAAGCGAGTCTGCAGACTTTTTAACCCGGCCGGCAAGCAGGGAGATTGCGGAAAGCCGCTGGGGGGGAATGTCCCTTGAGATGGAAGATTGTACTAGAAAATCGTCGTCGATAAAACCAAGTTGCGTAAGGCCTTCGGCATGCAGACGGAATACCAATGCATCTGCGGAATCCTTCGCAACCAGGCAATCCATCCGGCACATGCGTTCAGGCAGCAGCATTCAACCACCAATCCTCTGCACGATAAGAGATACGGCAGAATCCATGCGCCGGCCCGAAGCCTTGGCAAAGCGGTCCGCCTCGTCCCCGGCGGCTTTCATTATAGCGCGGGCTTCAAGCTCGGCATCCG
>JAQTQS010000055.1 GCA_028712125.1 Candidatus Altarchaeota archaeon | reverse complement strand
AGCGCTATAAAACAGCCGGCAGTCACAGCGCAGTGAAACTATGTCACTGGGCTAAGAAGAGCATCCTTGGCGAGGGCTACTGCTACAAGCAGCAGTTCTACGGCATACAGTCCCACCGCTGCCTGCAGATGACGCCTGCGGTCGCATGGTGCACTCACAAGTGCGTTTTCTGCTGGCGCATGACTGAGTATACCATAGGAACCGAAATAGCGAATCCAGACGAGCCTTCCACTGTCGTGGACGAATGCCTTAAACAGCAAAGGCTTCTCCTGGCAGGCTTCGGCGGCATACCGGACCGCATCGACCCTAAAAAGCTTGAGGAGGCGATGAATCCGAACCAGGCGGCAATCAGTCTTGTCGGCGAGCCGATGGTGTACCCGGACATGAGCGGGCTTCTGGACGAGTTCCACCGCCGGCATTTCACGACATTCCTCGTGTCAAACGGCACATTCCCCGAGAGAATCGCGTCACTACGAAGGCCTCCGACCCAGCTCTACATCTCGCTCGACGCGCCGGACATGGAGACCTACAGGAAAATCGACAATCCTCTAATCAGGGACGGCTGGGATAAGATAAACCAGACGCTTGAGATAATGAAAGGCATGACGACGAAGAAAGCGATACGCCTGACCCTCGTCAAAGGCCTGAACATGCACGGCATCGAAGGCTATGCCCGGTTGATTGAAAAGGCCGAGCCGGATTATGTCGAAGCGAAGGCTTATATGTTCGTCGGCGGCAGCCGCAGGAGGCTTTCGATTGACAACATGCCGTCGAATGCGGAAGTCAGGGGTTTTTCCGAGAAGCTTGCTGAGGAGCTTGGCTATGCGGTTAAAGACGAAAAGCGGGACAGCAGGGTCGTGCTTTTAACCAAGAGGTGAGCGTTTACATGCTGGCCGGATTCTTTATGGCGTCGGCGGGTTTTAAATATAGACGGCTTATTGTTTTACATGTATCCCGCGGTTGAAAGCAGGCTCACAGAGCTTTTTGGCAGCGGATTCAAGTTCAGGAGTACCGAGAGGATTCTAGCTTCCGCTGAAAAACTCTATACTCGAGATGACGTTTCGCCTAGGGACTTGTTCTGGGCATACGAATGGCTGCTTGACGCAAGAGACAGCAAGGATACCCGACTGGGGATTGCGACGCAGCTGAACAGAAAATTCAATGAAGTGAACTCCAAAGACAAGGCGGTCGGCGCTTTGGTACTGATGTCCGAGGGCAATCCCGCCTACCGGAAGAGAAACGAAGGCGAAGACCTAATCCCGCATTTATGCCGGCCTCTGCAGGAGGCGGTCGTAAGACAGCGCGTCTACTCGACGGAGAGGCCGAGGAATGCGTGTGACGGGATTCTTGACGTGCGTGCTTTGGAGCAGGAGGTCAATTGGGCGATAAAACAAAGGTTGGGCGGCAAGCCAAAAATTAAGAATTGACCGATTATACCATATTCTCTTCCGCCATTTTTTTTATGTATGCGCTCAATCTCACCACTCTTCTCGTAGCCGGATGGTCTTTCCCCATCTTCTCCTCATAAGCATTAATTGTCTTTCCAATCGGCACGACCTTGCTGCCTTCGACCATGTTGTCGGCGTGGGCTATGATTTTTTCCTCAAGCGTCCTTGGTATGTAATCGCCCTGCGGCAGGCCGAGTTTTTTCGCTTCCTTCCTGTCTATCCCCGCACCGAGGTGCCTTTTGCAGACGCGGGCGTACTTTGGAAAATCCTTCAGAATCAGCCCGCCCTCGATGCCGTGCCTGATTCCGTGCGTCCTGCCGCGGCCGATGTCGTGCAGCAGGCCGGCAGTCCTTATGAAATCAACGTCAATCTTATGGCCTTTTTTTTCAAGCTGTCTTGCTATTTTCACGGCCTGCCTTGAGACTGCGCGAGAGTGCGCTATTACATCCCTGCTGCAGCCGTTTTTTTCCAGAAGTCCGAGTGCTTGGCTGGGTGTTATACTTTTCCTAGAATTTGCCGGCTTTCGGTTATTTGCCTTTTTCCAGGAGGAATTCATTTTCCGTCTGGGCGAGGAGGCTGTTGACCTTCGATATCTCGTTCACAATCCTGTCCACAATCTCGCAGTTGTCGTATTCGACCAGCTTCTCGTTGCATTCAGGGCATTTGAAACCTGTCTCCATCGCGGAGTCAAAAGGCATCCTGCTGCACGAGCAGTTGAAGCTCATGCCCTCGCGCTCGTTATCAAGCTGCTTGTTCAGCTCTTCCAGCCTCTTGTTGAGGTAGCCGCGTATGTATTCCTTGACCTTGTCGTCGCGGCGGTTCCAGAGGTAGGTGTACCATCCGGTCTTCTTGTTCTTGCTCCTCTCGTAGCCGACCAGGTTATTCACGTGCAGGTCGTTGAGCAGAGTCCGAACTATCGTCGCCTTGAGCTTCAGCTCGGCAGCGACGTCCTCGTCGTATTTCGGTTTCGACAGCCGCTCGATGATGGCGACATGGTCCTCGCTCAGGCCTTCAACCAGGATGTCCCGCAGAACGCTTTTCTTCTTGGATTCTGTTTTTCGGGTGGTCGGGCGCTTAGAAGTCTTCTTCCCACAAGGCATGGTAATATAAGGGACGTTGGGATTTAAAAATCAAAACACGCATCTGCAATCCATCTCCGGATTTTCACGCATTCACGCCCCCTCTCTTTGGCCCCTTTTCCTCTCGGCGGCATATTGCCAGACGACAATCAGGATTCCCGCGAAAGTGGCCGCCCACCCGGCCATGTCCGCGGCCGTCGTCCCATAGTAAATCCGGATGTCCTTCCTCTCCGGGAATACCAGCATCAATGATGGGGCGCTCAGATAGATTTTCTCTGCCCCCTCCGCCCTCCAGTTCGGGAAGTACGGCACCTTCACAAGCAGCGGCCTGTTTGTGCATGAGACGCTCGCGGACAATTCCTCCTCATGGAATGTCGTTTGGGTCATGCATCCTGAAACGTCCGCGGGCCGGGCGGCCTTCAATGCCTCATCGAACCGGTCCTGCGTGTAGACCTGCAGTCCCTCAGCATGGGGTTGCTGCCTTAACGTCTTGTTCAGCACCATTATCCTGAAATGCTCGAGCTCGTAGTCGCCGACGCTGTCAGCGTATGCGACCGGGACGTCCAGATAGTCCGTGTCTATCCACCTGAAGGAGAAAGGCTTCCAGTCGTCAGTCACGACCAGCACCGGCTCCTTCGGGAGGTATTCCACATAATCCGAGTCCTCGTTAATCCTATAGAAGCTGAAGGACCAATCGTTCTTAGAGCCGTTAATCGTCTTCTCAAGCCGGTAGCCGTCTGATTTCCCGGCAAGCGTCCTGATGGCATCCGAAGACGCCACAAAATAATGAACATTGTACAACCGCAGCACCTTAAGGCCGTGCTCCATGTCGGGCGTATGCGGCATCCTGACCTTGAAGCCGGGCCACCATGAGGTGGCCGAGACAGTCTTCTGCAGGTAGTAGAAGAACGGGAAGGTCAGGGACGATTCCAGGAGCAATCCTTCCATCACGCTCTTGTTGGTGAAATACGGCGAGACCTCAAAAACCCTGGGCGTTCCGAAGTAGTTATAATCCGCGTATTCCACCTCGACCCTGCCCGTCACGTTGGCAGAACGGATTTGGACAAATACCTTGTCAAGCAAAGGCCATAGGGGCTTGGACTGGAGGCCTTCATAGTTCCACTTAATCCATGCTGGGACGTCTTGAACCCATCCCTTATAGCTCCATTTGCTCCCCTGGGCGGTATCCTGCCCCCATGAAGCCTGCAGCAGGAACACTATCAGCAGTGCGGTTATTGGCGGTATCAAGTGCTTAATGTCAATCCACTTAGTGAGCCGGTCGATTCCCGCTGCGGCGAGAATCAGCGGCACTAAGTATAGGAATGGGATGAACCGGACGTAAAGGAAGTTCGTGTACCTGCACAGGAACAGGAATGCAAAGACGATGGTGAACGAATAAACCCAGAAGAACACGCGCTTGTCGCGTTCCTTGATTGCGTAAAAAATGCCGACAGCAGCAAGGACGTAAATGACGGCGTATTCAGGTATGAAAATCCATTTCAGGTTCGGACTTCCGTAAAATACGTCCTTTGGCGGCATTGACCAGTCCAGCTTCAAAGCCATCGGTATGTACCAGAAGCTCGCCAGCATGAATCCCAATATAAAGACTTTTGCAAGGTACAAAACCCCGCCATACTTCCTCGCGCGAATGCCGTCAATGAGGAAAAAGGTGGAAACAAGCCCTATGATAATCGTCGTGTAGATGTGATTCAGCGCGACAAGGGCGAATACCACCGCATTAAGCGCGACTTTCCTCCTGTCATGATAGCCGCGGTATAAAAGCCCGATGGAAAGGGCCATTATTGCGAAACTAATCCCGTAAGGAAACTGGCCGGCAAGCGTGCTCTTTATGTTCCCGCCCCACTGGGAATAATTCTCATAATTGACCGTCTCGAGGAACAGCAGGCAAAGCGTTAGCGACGCAGCAACGCCCGGCATTGGTCTTGGAAAGCCCATCGCGCGAAGTCCATAATACGCCGCCGGAGGGAGCATGAAAACCCACATCAGAGTCACAAGCTTGAATGCGACTTCCAATGGAATCAGCGTGCTGAGGGCGACCATCAGGAGGTAAGGCGGGATGAAGTAATACTGGAACATCGGCAGGCCGCCCAGCCAGCCCGGATACCATCCAATCAGCTTGCCTTGGGGGAGGAGGTAGTCCCTTAGGTACTGCGCCAGGATGTAATGCGAGCCCATGTCGCCGCCGGTGGTCACCGTCGTTGACAGAATCCAGTCAGGCCGCATGTTCATCATGACCGCCATAAAAAAGAAAAGTATCCCAAAGGTTGCGACAGTGGACGCTGCATCCCATCCGAACTTCCTGCCCGAGTCCTTGCGGCCGGCTGGTTTGTCAGACATGTCTTACCCCTCCAGTCGCATTCCCTAAGCTGAAAAAAGAAGTCGGAAGATTCCGTACTTCGGCCATGATAAAAATAATACCTTCGTCCATTATACTGTATATATAGTAAACCATTGAATATTTAATTTGGAAAACCATGGCGATCTCGATATCCCGTAAAGCCAAGCGAAAAAAAGGGCAGAGCGCCGTAGAATACCTCGCTAGCAACGCATGGGTCGTCGTCATCGCCATGATTGCGCTCATCGTCCTTTGGCAGATTGGCGTCTTCACGCCGCCAGTGCCCAGGAGAGGGAGCATAGGTTTCTCCCAGCTCGTCCCGCTCGATTGGGTGGTCTCAACCCAGGATATCGCCTACATGAGCATAAGAAACGACGCCGGCGTGCCTGTCAGAATAACGACAGGAGGAATGAATCTCACAGTATACGACATATCCTGCAATGCCGTCAGCACTCCCGCAAGTCCCGTAACGATAAGCCCCGGCTCGCGGAGGCTGTTCGTATTCTACTGCACCGAACCACCCCGTATATCAGACCGCTTCCGCGTCGGAGACTATTACGAAGGCGACCTGAAGATTGACTACACCAACATTATCTCGACAGGAGAACACGAAAGCGTCGGAAAAATATTCGGCCCCATAGAGGGCCGCGTCCCGTTCGGCCCGACCACCACTACAACCCTGCCGGGCTTGTGCGGCGAGGACTGCACTGATTTGGGGATGATAAATGCCCCGGAATGCCTAGAAGCACCCCCTGTCAAATGCCCCTACTGCAATACCCATGGGACGTGCGTTCCGAAGGGCAGCTGCGGCGATCCGTGCAGCCCGTCCGACCCGACCGACTGTGATCTTACCTGCACCTACTGCAACGAAACCTCGCTGGTGTGCGAGGAAGGGGACTGCGGCGACCCCTGCATGACGAGCGCCGAGTGCGTCGTGCTTAACGACGGATGCGACGTTTGCATCAACCAAAAATGCTCCAAGGAAAGCTCATGCGGAGACCCGTGCGACGAGGTGTTCGGCGGAACAGTCGATCCCCTCGAATGTGAAGTCGAATGCGAGTTCTGCCAAAAATACACGCTCGAATGCGTGGAACAGGGCGACTGCGGACAGCCGTGCCTGTCCAACAGCGAATGCGATGTAAGCTGCTGCTACTGCAGCCCGGCCAATACATGCGAGCAGGGCGACTGCGGAAAATCCTGCACTGCCGACGACCAGTGCACGATGGGCTGCGCATCCTGCATCGGAGGCACGTGCAGGGACCTTTCAGGCAGATGCGAACCGCCGCCTTCGTCATCATCCACCAGCAGCATCACAAGCTCGACATCAAGCTCCAGCTCGTCAACGGCCGTGCCAGGATTCATAATAGTCCAACAGGTATACCCTCCAGACGGCGCAATACTGCCGATATAAAATGAGCCGACCAAAAGGATACGTACTCACATGGGACGCATTCATAGCAATAACGCTGATATTCATCATCTCGCTCGGCCTCCTCGGGCTTCAGCAGGGCGGGTCCCTCAAAGGCGGGAAGACAATGTTCGAACGGACCCACAGCACGTCCGAAAACGCAATCGAGACATTGAACAAACGCGGCATGCTCGACCAGATAGGCTCCGAATGGGCGAACGGCAACTACTCAAACCAGACCGAACTCGAATCCCAAGACTTCCACGGCTCCACCCTGACCGCGAAAAACATCCTCGACCAGATAATACCGCCCTACATGGGCTACCGTATAACCATCGACAACAACACGATATACGACACGCAATACGAAATCCCGGAAGAAAGGCCCGACGAGCAAAAGGCCGTCAGCGAGACCAGGTCGGTGCGGATGGTATCCGGGTATACGAAAGACAAGACGACCGCCGGCTGGACTGGGCGCGCATGGCTGCTGAACATCACCCGCGGATTCATAGGCATGCTGTCACTGGACCCGCAGGGCGGCGGGGCCAATATACGCATCGACCTTAATTTCTATGACCCTGGCGAGAAATTCCTGTATCTGAGGGTTCCTCTCGGCGTTGGCGTGAGAAACGCAACCGTTGTGGTGAGCTGGGGGACGTCAAGCTCGAGCTCCAGCAGTTCGAGCTCAAGCAGCAGCAGTTCGAGCAGCAGCCTTTGGAACAACACCAGCAGCAGCAGTGTCGTGAGCAGCAGCTCTTCCAGCTCCAGCAGTTCAAGCTCCAGCAGCAGCAGTTCGAGCAGCAGCCGTATACTCGATACCGGCTGGAGCAGCATCAGCAGCAGCAGCTCCAGTATACTCAGCTCTTCGTCCAGCTCATCCAGTTCCAGCAGCAGCAGTCGGCCAACAACGCAGCCCACCACCACCCTCTCGTCATGTTCCATGTTCGCCGGCCAGGCGAGTTGCGAAGGTTCGCCGGCATGCGACTGGTGCCCGAACGAGTGCGTCAATGGCAGGTGGAGCGGCTACGATCCGGGCATGTGCGCCCTTGCCGGCACGTGCAGAAGCCAAAGCGACTACTTCTGCAGCATAGGGCGTTGCGGCGCCACATGCGAAGCCAATGCATCATGCAGAGGCGGAGAATACTGCACGCCGCCAAACAGCTGTTACGAGGACGTATTGACCCACGAGGTCACATGCTACCCTACAATAGCCCATTACAAGATATGCGACGTTGGGAACACATGCACCTGCGCTAATACCGTCGAAAACTGCGCTAGCTACAACACTGGCGAGAAGTTTTACGTAGGAGAACCATACTGGTATCATTGGTCTGGAGAGGATGTGTGTGAAGAGTCGCTAGTACAAAACTTTGAGTATAGGGACTACATGTGCGACGAAGCGACCGGCTATTGCACTTATTATCATTATGCCCACGGGAGTAATGACATCGACTCCCGCTTCATCCCTGAAGGCGAGGACCCGTACGACGACTGTGATTCCGGCTGCTACGGCTGCTATAGCACCGCCTACCGCAACTACACAAACGGCAACTGTAACGGCGAAGGCGGCTGCGGCTACGACATAGACTACTGCCGCGAGCCAAACGTGTGCATAGACTCCGACCCGGACGACTGCTGGGCTCAATGCGTCCTACCAACTGCTTCTTCTAGCAGTACGACCTCCCGGGCGACTACAATCCCGCCAACAACACTCCCGTCATGCAGCGGAACCTATATCGGCAGCTGCTCTAGCGTACCCCAAGCCTATTGCGGAAGCTACTATACATCGGGCTCGCCCAGCCATGCACAATGCGTGTGGGGCGGTAGCGGATGCACTGCCGGCTCATCATGCATAGGGTCGCAATCCGCGGAGGACGAGTTTGCATGCTACCTATGGCAGGAGGGTTTGAAGAGATGCTACTTCGACATATCAGTATGGATTCAGGAATGTGACGGCTATCACTGGACGAACCAATATGAGTGCTTTGAAGGCTGCGATACGGAATTGAATGAATGCATTAGCCCACTCCCCACTGAACCCACTACTGAACCTACCACTGAACCCACTACT
The DNA here is from genome assembly GCA_028712125.1 of Candidatus Altarchaeota archaeon. Taxonomy (GTDB): domain Archaea; phylum Altiarchaeota; class Altiarchaeia; order IMC4; family SCGC-AAA252-I15; genus VGJA01. Next base: position 1,528 of record JAQTQS010000055.1, on the reverse strand, counting down.
GAACCTACCACTGAACCTACCACTGAACCTACCACTGAACCCACTACTGAACCTACCACTGAACCCACTACTGAACCTACCACTGAACCTACCACTGAACCTACTACCCAAGCCACCACTCAAGCCACTACCCAAGCCACCACTCAAGCCACTACCCAAGCCACCACCCAAGCCACGCCCCGAAGCACCACCACATCCCGGCCTTAAAGACCTCAGCAGCATTGCCACAATTATCCTGCAAAACCCGATGCCCAGCCGAACACGCGGGTGACGGAAAGCCCCCCTAACCTAGACCCTATTTCCTGCAGTCTTCCAGCATGCCGTCCATTTCCGCAATCGTAAAAGTCCTGCAGTCATACTGCGAGAAGTACCTTGACGCGAATTCTAAGTTTTCAGCGGGGCTCGCATACCTTGCATATACAACCTTGTCATTCCCAAAGTCCCAGTTGTTCCTCGATATCACGGACGGGTAGACACTGGTGTCCACGAAGACGATGGTATTCTCCTCAAGCCCGGATTCGAGGGCTTCGAACATCCGGCTGTATCGCCCGTTGACCTGGTAAGCCGTGTTGTACCTCCCGACAGATCCCGGAATGTACAACAGCATTGAACATAAGGCAGCAATCACGAGGATTTTTTGCAGGCGCTCATCGTTGAACCCCTCGAATGCCCGTACGACCAGCAGCAGAAGGAGCGGCACAACCTCCAGCAGATACCTGGGCCCGTATACGAATTCCTGATGATGGTACAGCGAGTAGAAAACCAATAGTGAGCATGCGGTCGCCGTGAAAAGCAAATCGAATCCGGAAAGGCGCCTTCTCAGCAAAAAGGCGAACAGCGCCAGCAGCATGACAACCCTGCCCCCCTCCAAAGGGTAGTCAAGGAGGCCTACCAAATACCTCCACGCGTTCGCAACCGCCCTAACCGGCGTGAAATAATCGTCGTGCGTGTGGTAATCAGTCCCGAACCACGGCCTGTCGTTGGGATCGAAATACAGGTGTCCGGGCGTCAAAAAGCTGCCCGTGATAGCCTTATTGTGCGCCGCAAAAACCGCAGCAAAAAGCGAAACAGCAATGACGAAGACCGCCGCCTTGGCCATGGCCGCCTTTAAGGGCAAATACCCGCGCCCGCCGGCCTTGGTGAAAACGAAATAGACTGCATACGGAAGCAAAAACGCAAGCGCGGTATAAGGCCTGATTATCATCCCAAAACCCAAAGCAAGGCCCGCAACAAGGGGGTTGAGAAGACATTCTCCTTCAAGCGACTTCAGGAAAAAAAGCTGGAATGCGAGCATGAAAAACATAGTGGGCGCATGTCCCGTGAAAGCGGACGAATGAAGCAGCAGGAAGAAGCTTGAAGCCGCAAGCAGGCTCGCGTACCTGCCAGTCCGCTCGCCATAAACTCGCCTCCCAAGGTAATAAACCATGGCCGCTGAAAGAGCCCCGAAGAGCGGATTCAACAAGCCGCGCGCCCCCAGCGACTCGGCCGCGGCCATGAGAACCGGCTGCCCCACAGGGTATTTCCCAAG
>JAQTQS010000054.1 GCA_028712125.1 Candidatus Altarchaeota archaeon | reverse complement strand
GAAAGATTCGTTCTCCGATGCTTCCTTCCACCACATCGCCGAGCATCAGGATGCTGTCGCCCGCCTGCGCGCCGGAATCCGGGACTGGATTTGACACCAGCCTGCCGTAGACGGAAAAGGATATGCACGGCGTCAGATTGTTCTCAAGCTGGGTGTTGCCGCCCAGTATCGGGACTCCGAGGCCCATGCTTTGTTTTTTCACGTCTTCCGTGACTTCCAAAGCCTGCGGTATGCTGTCAACCTGCATTGCGTTGAATGCGAACAATGGTCTTGCGCCCATGATTACGATGTCGCTGCAAGTGTGTATGAGCCCGGTCTTTCGCCCGATGTCTAGTGGATACGGGCCTTCCATGTTGAAGGCCATGTCGCCGACGATGACTGCGTCGTCGCCTTGCTGGATTCCGAACCTCAGGTTTTGGACTTTGTCGTCCATCTGCCAGAATTTTTTCCTGATTCCGCTGGTTTCAGTCATGTGTTCCAGCGCCCGGTTGATGTCGTTTTTAAGCTCGTCCATTTCTTTTCAATTACTGTGATTGGCTGTGTAAAAATCGTTTACGGTCTAGTCGACCCCGTTTCTGTAGTTTCCGAGTGTGTGCTTGGCTGCTGGCTTTTTTGCCGGCTTGCCTGCCAGTATCCGGCGGTATGCTGCTACTGTTTCCGCCACTTCGTCTTCAAGGTCCAGAAGGTATTCATTGATGTCCTGTTTCTTTAATTCGAGCACTCTTCCATAGAGTCCGAGCGGTATGCTGTTTAGTATCCGGGTGTGGTCCAGTTCCTCTCTTGCGGGGAACGTGTATCCTTTCTCGTCTGTCAGCCTTTTTTCCCGCAGTATGTATTTAGTCGTCATCAGCGGAATCCTTCCGTGGGCGTATACCGCGAATCTCTTGTCTGCGAAGCCGTATAGCTCTTTGAGCGAGAGTTCCGGCGAGATTACCGGCGTCATGCCCTGCTCATTATAATAAGCCACATCTATATCGTTGAAGGCGTTGCATGATATGTCAAGATAGGTTTCATCGCAGTCAAGCCGGGATGCAACTCCCATGTCGCCGGCGAGTACCGAGCGCGGTTTCATCGAGGCGAGCATTCCAATAGCGCGCTCGGCGTTCCATTCCGACAGGCATCTTGGTACATAAGGGCTTATGCTACCGTTCCCGTTTGGGAAATCTTTGTAAAAAATATTATAGTATACCCTGTCCGCGCCGGCATCCAGCGCGGCTTTAGCGTCATCAACCGTGTACGCCTTGACGAGCAGTCTTACTCCTGTTTTGACCGCAGCGATTGTTTTCGGGATTGTGATGCTTCCATGCCGCATTGCAGTCGCAATCACGGCCCGTTTTGGCGGTTTGTATTTGCCCCTCCTTGTCTTGCCTGACGTCAGTTCGATACGGTCGCCTTCATGGGCGTTTATGCGCAACCGGACTATCTCCCCTATACTCGCATGGTCTGCAATCTTTCCCCTAAGCTCTATCCCCCTTACGACATCTCCGTGAATCCCCTTCGCCCCTATTATCCCCACGCCGTCGCCGGCCCGCAATGGCGCCTCTATTTTTATCAGGCCGTCTTTTCCCATGACGCCGATATGTATCCCGCGCTTCCCGCCCTCTTCTGGAGTGGTTATGTCAAACTCCTTGAACATTCCTCCATGGGTGTAGTCGCGGGCGAAGGCCAGGCGTGCGTCGAGCCTCGCGTCCTCGTCCATTGTAAAAGCGCCTTTCGCCAGCGAGTCTAGCGCCCTGCGGTACAGCGCCGTCGAAGCACCGGCATACTCGGGACTGCGCAGCCGGCCTTCGATTTTCAGGGCCGTAACGCCCGCTGCTGCAATCTCCGGCAGCCTGTCCACGAGGCAGAGGTCTCTTGTCGACAGCTGATAGCGGCCGTTATAGCGCTTGCGGCACGGCTGCGCGCAGAGGCCGCGGTTTCCGCTCCTGCCGCCAAGGAAGCTTGACATCAGGCACTGGCCGCTGATGCTGTAGCATAAAGCCCCGTGGGCGAACACCTCAACCGGGATGCCGGTCTTCTCATGGAATTCCCTGATTTGCTTTAAGGTCAGTTCCCTTGGGAGTATCACCCTGTCCGCTCCTTTCAACAGCGTTTTCCACAGCGAGTTGAATACGCCGGCCTGCGTCGACACGTGCACTTGGAGGTCGGGCAGGCTTTCCTTGATGACGGGCATGAACGATATTTCCTGCATGATGACCGCGTCAATGCCTGCGTTGTACGACTTCTCGATTAGCCTGAAGTACTCTGAAAGTTCGCTGTTTTTCACCAGTATGTTGGCCGCAAGATAGGCTTTAACCCCGCGTTCATGGCAGTATCCTACGACCGACGCTAACTCCTTCTCCCGGAAGTTAACGGCCCTTCTCCGGGCGTTAAAGATGCCCGCCCCAAAGTAGACCGCATCAGCGCCTTCAGAGACCGCTGCCTTTAAAGCGTCCCAGCTTCCGGCCGGGGAAAGGAGCTCCATCGAATTTGTCATGTACACGATGTTCTTATATTCCTAGTTTTTTTGAGAAGAGGGTGCTTCAGAGGTTGTTCGCGTCATCACAATGTCAGCTCGCCCATCACTCATCACCAGCATTAGAGTATGGGCTTTGGCGTAAAAGAATCCGTGTTTTATTGTCCTCCATCAATATTCTTTACCATGCCAGACCTGCATTTCCACTGGGCGGACGAGGTTGCTGCCGCGCTTGAGGGCCGGGGCGGACGCCATGTCATAGAGACCGGGACTAGCATTTCCGGGGTTCCGCATGTCGGCAACGCTAGTGACGTCATCAGGGGGGATGCCGTGCGCAAGGTGCTTGCGGACCGTGATATTAATGCCGAGCTGATTTGGATTGCGGATGACGGCGACCCGTTCAGGAAGGTCCCGAAGGGCATGGAGTCTTTGCGCGAATACCTTGGGTTTCCCGTCTACGACATCCCGGACCCTGGGAAGTGCCACCGTAATTTCGTCGACCATTTCGCAAAGCCTTTTGTCGCCGACCTTGAGAAGTACGGCGTCACGCCCACGGTTTATTCCAGCATAGAGCTTTACCGCAGCGGCAAGCTCTTGGACGAGATTGAGGTCGCGCTTGAAAACAGGGGCAAAATCCGGGCCATACTCAATGGGTTCCGCAAGACCCCGCTTCCTGAGGATTACATCCCATGGAGCCCGATATGTTCGAAGTGCGGCAGGATTTCGACGACAAAGGCGTATGGCTGGGATGGCGATAAGATTGTCTCCTATGTCTGTTCCGGAGTGGATCCTTCCACCGAGTCTAAGGATTTGATGGACGTTTCGGGATGCGGGCACAAGGGCGAGTCCGACATCACGAAGGGCGAGGGCAAGCTGCCTTGGCGTGTGGAGTGGGCGGCCAGGTGGAGTAATTTCAAGGTTACGTGCGAGCCGTTCGGGAAGGAGCATGCGACTGTGGGCGGGAGCTATGACACGAGCAAGCTCATCTCCAAGGAGGTTTTCGGCTGGGAGCCGCCTTATCCTGTCGTCTACGAGTTTTTCACCCTCAATGGCGAGAAGATATCCTCCTCGAAGGGGAATGTCATCACACTCGGCGACTGGCTTGAGATATGCGAGCCTGAAGTGCTAAAGTTCTTCATGTACAAGCGGCTGCAGAAGCAGAGGGACATAAAGCTCGACATGATACCGAACATGGTCGACGAGTATGACAAGGGCGAGCGCATTTACTTTGAGCTCGAGGAAGAGGAAGCCGGCTCTGAAGAAAAGCACCGCAGGATGTACGAACTGTCGCAAGTCTCGCAACCGCAACTGCTCCAAGTACCATTCACGCTGTGCGCCGTTCTGGCGCAGCTGCCAAGGGTCGATATCCCGAGGGTGTGCGGGCGTCTTGAGACGATGGGCTACGACAGGGTAGACTGCGGCCGACTGGAGCGGCGCATCGAGGCCGCCGGCCGGTGGGTGGAGAAGTACGGCCCGGAGCAGCTGAAGTTCAGGATTCTTGAAAATCCAGAGAGTGTTGCCGGGAAATTAAGCGCGCAGCAAATTGAGGGGCTTGTCCTGCTCTCCAAGGAGCTTGGGAAGCGATGGAAGCCCGAGGATTTCCACAAGCTTATATACAATACGGCGCGGGGCATCGGCCTTGAGCCAAACGGCCTTTTCGAGGCTATCTACCTGTCGTTGATTAACAAGGTCAAGGGGCCTAAGGCGGCTTCCCTGATTTTGTCTCTTGACGGTGATTTCGTGAAAAAACGGTTTATGTTTTTTAAGCAATAAACCAAATAGTACTCAGGTATTATGGGGTGTGTTTGATGTTCAAGGCTATTGTGAACGACACTAGGTCATGGAGTAACAGCATTGATGCGATTGCCGCGTTGATTGACGAGGGCTCGTTCGTCATCGACGAATCTGGCATAAAGCTGCGTGCTATGGACCCTTCTCAGATTGCGCTTGTCGACTTCATACTTCCCGCCAAGGGTTTTGAGAAGTTCGAGGTCAGCAAGACGGTGAGCATAGGCGTTGATCTGCTTGAGCTTTCCAAGATTACCAAGCGTTCCAAGCCCGAGGACAAGATAGAGCTTTCCTTCGACGGGAGCAGGCTTCGCATGGTCTTCCGCGGGGATACGACGAGAATCTTTTCATTGTCGGTGATGGAGGCAGCTTCAAACCCTCCGCGCGAGCCCAAGATAGAGTTTTCGGCAGACATCAAAATCACGCCGGCCATCATAAAGGACGCGCTGAAGGATGCCGAGCTTGTCAGCAATCATGTGGCATTGAGCGCCGAGGGGGGGCTTGCAATCCGTGCCGACGGCGACACCGGCAGCGTTGACATAGCGCTTAAGGAGGACAAGCTTCTGAGCGTCAATATCAAGTCTCCGGCCCGCGCGGTTTTCAGCCTTGACCATCTGAACAACATCCTCAAGGAGGCCGAGGCGCCAAGCGTTGTTTCTCTGAGCCTTAAGAATGACGCGCCGTTGAGGGTCGAGTATGCCATCGGCGATGCGAGGGTCGTGTATTACCTTGCGCCGAGGATTGAGTCCGCTTAGGCGATGGCGCATGGCAGGTTTTCCGGCGGATTATTGTTTATAATAGTGTTCCTCGGCGTTCACGTCGCTTTGGGATGTTTTGCTTCCGTTTCCGGCGGCATCTTCAGGTTTGGCGCGACGATGCCGGAGCGGTTCGTGATTCACGCGCTTTCAGGCGGCGAGACGACGTTCAACCCGACTGGCTCTTCTGCCTATCACATGGATGACCTTTGCCTGCAGCCGTGTGAGGGCTGTAATGTCGAATGTTATCCCTATAGCATTCTTCGCGTGAGCTGCGAAAACTGCGAAATACGTACGGCAGGCGGCGCGGTTCTTGTGAAAGACAATGACTTTTACACGGCAGTTGCAAGCAGGCTTGCCATAAGGGAGAACGTCACATTCCGCTGCTACAAGGGCAACGAGACCGTCTGCGGCTTCGAGGAGAGACTTTTCGGCAATTATACCCTGCTGCACATTATCGACTAATCCTGAGCTTTTTAAGGTTATTTGCGACGCTCTCGAACAGCGCCCTTCCGTCCCCGGTTCCATACTCCCTGCGGGTCCAGTCCGCCTGCTGGCAGGCGTTCATGACGCGTTCAGGGTGCGGCATCATTCCCAGGACGTTTTTTTCCGGATTGCATATCCCCGCGATGTCGCTGAGGCTCCCGTTTGGGTTCCATGGGAATTCCCCGCGCGCCTCGCTTCCGTCGTCCCTGCAGTACCTGAACACGATTTGGCCGTTCTTTTCCAGCCTTTTCAACATCTCTTCATTTTTAGTGCCGAACGTCAGCCTTCCTTCGGCATGGGCCACCGGGATTTGGAGCACCCTTCCTTTCGGGATTTTTCCGGTCAGGCTGCATTTCCCTGTGTGCTTTAAATAAGCGGGCCTGCATTGGAATCTTGTGTTCTGGTTGATTGCAAGGACTGCCTCTGGCTGCTTGCTCATGCCGTCCCAGCCCGGCAGGAGGCCGAGTTCTATAAGTATCTGGAATCCGTTGCATACTCCAAGCACCATCCTGCCTGATTCGACGTAGTCCTGCAGTTCCTCGCCCATCCTGCTCTTCAGGCGTGCCGCGAATATCGCGCCAGCCCTTATGTAGTCGCCTGCGCTCCACCCGCCCGGGAGGAAGAGCATGCTGTATTCGGACAGGTTGCGGTGGCGTTCTTCGCTGCATTCGTGCGTGAGTTGTTTCAGGTTGACTATCTCTGCTTTGATGCCGACGTCCGACAGGGCTTGGCGTGCTTCTTCCTCGCAGTTGGTTCCTTCAATCCTCAGCACGCATGCCTGATTTTTCATTTCTCCTCCTCCACGCCGCATCTCCATGCCTTCCTAAGGTCGTCTGTGCTGTAGTCCAGGCGTAGTTTGCCGTCGGTTATCCTGAGCCTCTTTTCTTTCGTGACGACACCGATTTTCCTTGCCTTGACGAGCTTTTCAAACGATGCAGCGTTGCGTTTTTCGACTTCAACCAGCCATCTGCCGTTTGACTCGGAGAAGAGCTTTATGTCAGTCCTAAGCTTCCCTGAAGATGTAAGGTCGATGTCGACCCCGAGTTTTCCTCCAAAGCACATCTCGCTTATCGCGGCGAACAGTCCGCCCTCGCTAGGGTCGTGGCAGCTTTTAATGAGCTTTTTGTCCATAGCCTTGAGCAGCGACTCTGCATTTTTCTTCGTTTTTCTCGCGTCTACGCGTGGGGCAATCCCTCCCTTGACGCCGAGCAGTTTCAGGTATTGCGAGCCGCCAAGCTCGTTCCCTGTATCGCCGACGAGGTATATCGCATTACCCTGTTTCTTAAGGTCTGAGGTGACTGCAGTCCTGACATCCCTTATGATTCCGACGCCTAGCAGCGTCGGCGTCGGCGCGACCGGGCCGAGAGCGCTTTCATTATAGAGGCTTACGTTTCCTGAGACGTATGGCACGCCGAATTCCTGCGCGGTGTGATATAATCCCTCGCTCGCCTTTATGAAGTCCCCGAAGCATTCCGGCTTTTCCGGGTTTCCGAAGTTGAGGCAGTCAGCGAGCGAGTGCGGTACTGCATGTACTGCGACCAGGTTTCTAACGACTTCTTCGACTGCCGAGGCCGCGCCCCAGTACGGGTCCAGCTCGCAAAAGGCCGGGTTGACGTCGGCGGTTATCGCAAGCCCCCGGTTGCTTCCCTCTAGCGGCTTTACTATTGCCGCGTCTCCGTGCGTCTGTGAGTTGACGATGCCCTGCATGGGCTTTATGATTGTCCCCGCCCTGACTTCATGGTCGTATCTCCTTATGACCGACTCCTTTGAAGCGATGTTCGGCATCCCCAAGAGCTTCAATCCCGCCTCAAGCAGGTCAGGCATATCGAACACGGCATCCTCTTGCGGCCTTTCCACGAACCTGTACGGCCTTTGGTATTGCACGCCTGCAATCAGGAAGTCGAGGTCTACGTTCAATACCTCGAATCCATTGTAGGTGACGCGCATCCTCTTTGTGTTTTCAGCCCGGCCGACGGCCATCGCCGGCACGTCCCAGAAGTCGAATATCTCAAGGACTTTGTCCACGTTCTCAGGCTTGACTGAGAGCATCATGCGCTCCTGGCTTTCGCTGACCCATATCTCCCAGGGGCTGAGGCCCTCCTCCTTCAGCGGGATTTTGTCAAGCTCAATCCATCCTCCCAGTCCCGCGGCATGCGCCATCTCGGATGTCACGCAGCTGAGGCCTCCGCCGCCGAAGTCCTTTATGCCTGTCGCAAGACTTTTCTCGTTTACTTCTAGCACGGCGTGCATCAGCGGCTCTTTCATTATCGCATAGCCGAGCTGTACGGCCGGCCGGTCGCGCTCTTCCGAGGCTTCGTGCAGTTCTGCCGACGCGAACGTGACTCCGTGTATGCCGTCCCTCCCTGTCTTTCCGCCGGCGTATATGTATACGTCGCCGGGCCCGCCGACCCTGCTGTGGGCTACTTTCTTTTTTTCTATGATTCCGATGCAGCCGACGTTGACGAGGCAGTTTCCTACATAGCTTTCGTCGAAGTATGTCATGCCAGCAACTGTCGGTATCCCCACCCTGTTGCCGTAGGAGCCGATGCCGTCGACTACGCCATGGAATAGGAATCGCGGGTGCTTCACGCCCTTCGGCAGCTTTTTCTCGTCATAGTCCAGCGGGCCGAAGAATATGGGGTCGATGAGCGCGACCGGCTGGGAGCCCATGCATATGACGTCCCTCAGTATGCCTCCGATGCCTGTTGCCGCGCCCCCGTAAGGGTCCAATGCCGAAGGGTGGTTGTGCGATTCGAGCGCTACGACATATGCGTGGTCTTTGTCGAAGTCCACGACCCCAGCGTCTTCGGCTATGACGCAGATGTTCTGCGGCGCCTTGATGCAGAATACTGTCTTCTTCAGTATCGGCTTGCTTGACTTGTAGCAGCAGTGCTCGCTCCAGCTCTGGGCGAAGGCCTCAAGCTCGACGTCCCTTGGATTCCTGCCTTCCTTTGCGAAGTAATCCTTTATGCGCCTTAACTCATCGAGCGACAGGCCCAGGCTCTTTTCTCTGCTGATTTTCCCAAGGCGTTGGTCGTCTGCGCCGAGGATGTCTATCTCATAGACCGGCGGGTTTTCCAGTATCTTCTTGTACATCACAGCACCCGTATAGTGTATTCCTGTATGACCGGGTTTGCCAAAAGCTTCCTGCAGGAGTCTTCTATGCGCTTTTCCGCGTCTTCCCTGTTTTTGGCGTCGACAGTTATCTCATAGCACTTAATCGTCTCTACTTTTTTCACGTCGTATCCCAGAAGCTTGAGGCTTTTTTGTATCGTCTCGCCCTCGGCGTCGAGGACGCCGCGCTTCAAGCGTATCTTGACTTCAGTCTTGTATTCCATCCAAACACCCTCTGATATAACCTGAGAATAATAAATATGTTATGGTGCTAAAAAATGGGTGATGGGGTGCTTCTCGTAACCGGCCGGAAAGCCGCGGGCTCGGTTCGCAGGTTTGTCAAGGGCGGCGTTCACGTATGCAGCATGGAAGTTGCCGCGTTGCTTTCAGCAGGCAGCATAGGCGAGGAGCTTTCCAAGATGGACTTGAGCGCTTATTCGATGGTCATAGTGCCCGGTCTCGTGTCAGGCGACGTTCGGGAATTGTCGAAGCTTTTGGGCGTTCCGGTCTATAAAGGAACCAGGCATTCGTCCGACATCCCTGCCCTTCTTGAGAATCTTGGCAGGCTCCCTCTTTCCACAACCAAGCCCGCTGACGAACTCCTTGCCGGGCATGCGCAAAGTAACGTCAAGCGCCAGCTTGCCGAATCCGAAAGGCATTCTAGAGGTATTCTGTCAATAGGAAGGAAAAACAGCGTCATCGTCGGAAGCAGTCTTCCAATGCGCGTCGTAGCTGAGATTCCGGACGCTCCGCTGCTTTCAAGCAAGGAGATTTCGGCGATTGCATGCCGTTTCGCGATTGAGGGCGCAGACATCATCGACATCGGCATGATGGCCGGCGCAGATTATTCAGACGATGTGAAAAGAATGGTCAAGGCGGTCCGTTCCTCGGTCAGCCTGCCTGTTAGCATTGACTCCATGCGCGCGGCTGAAATCCGCGCGGCTGCTGTTGCGGGCGTTGACATGGTGTTGAGCATCGGGGAAAACAACATAACGGTTGCGAAAGAGCTTGAGATTCCTTTTGTCGTTGTCCCGACTGATGCTCGCGGCCGTCTTCCCGAATCCGCAGCGGGGCGTGTGCGCAGTCTATGCCATCTTGCTAAAAAGCTTTCAGGAAAGAGGATAATATTCGACCCTGTGTTAAACCCCCTGATGGACGGTTTTGCCGAATTGGTCAAGGCGTACTCGCTATTGAAGGAGAAGCATCCGGAAATTCCGGTGCTGATGGGGGCCGGCAATGTGACCGAGCTTGTGGACGCCGATTCGCCTGGCGTCAATGCGGTGCTTGCCGGCATCGC
>JAQTQS010000053.1 GCA_028712125.1 Candidatus Altarchaeota archaeon | reverse complement strand
GAGGCCGCGGGGAGTCTTGCAAGCGAGCTGTCTTCAGGTGCTGCGGTCGACTCCCACATGGCAGACCAGATGCTGCCTTACCTTGCAGTTCGCGGGGGCAGCATTAAAGTGCCGGCGGTTTCAAGTCATGCTGCTGCGTGTATCCATGTCATCAACAAGTTTGGTTTCAAGATGGATTATTCGGACGGATTAATACATTCTCCTTAACGGGTGATGCCGTCTTGGAGATGAAAGAATCGTCACCTCAACCTTGGTATCTGCTTGTCCTTCTTCTGGGTTTCGACATCGCTTGCTTTCCACTGGGCGCTTAGGAGCTGGCTCTGCCTCCTGGTCGGAAGCGGGCGGTCAATCCTAGCCCAAATGCAATTGTCCACCAACAGCAGGGCCTCGGAATTCACAAGGTCCTTAACGACCTCGCTGCGGCGCTCCTTCGTCAGTATGCCTTCTGCATTGACCCAGAAATGCCCGTCATGGACAACCACCTCGTTCGTCACAATCCCAGCCTCCCAATAATGTCATGGAACGTCTCTTCTGGCCTGCGCCGGCCGTCAATGACGATGGCGTCCTTTTTCATCCTAAGGTAGTTCGCCCTGACCTTCTTGAGGAACTCCTTTTCCTCGAAAATCTCGGTGCCTGCCTTTCGCTTCATGGACTCTCCGGGGGTGACGTCCAATAGGAACGTGTAGTCCGGCTTTCTCGCGAACTCGTTGATGGCGCAAAGCCACTTCTCAGACACGTCCTGGGCGGCCTGGTAGCATATCGTTGAAAGGATGTAGCGTTCGGAAACCACCGTCATCCCGCGGGCTAGCGCGGGCTCTATCTCCCTAGCGAGGTGCTCGGCGCGGTCCGCCGTGAACAGGAGCGCAAGCGTCTTGGGGTCCACCTCGGCTTTGCCTGAGAGAATCTCCCTGAGGAACCGGCCGATTCTGCCGGTCGTCGGCTCTGCGGTGAGCAGCACGTCCCTGCCGTGCGCCTGCAGCCAGTCAGCGAGCAATTTCGCCTGGGTTGACTTGCCGCAGCCGTCTATCCCCTCAAGCACGATGAACATGATATATATAGGATTCGGATTGTTTTATATGCGCACGTCCGGCTTTTTTATCCGGCAGGTTCCATGTATATCGTATGGAATCCGAGGAGCTGGAAAGCTACCGGAAGGCCGGGAGCATCGCGAAAAAGGTGCGGGAGTGGAGCAAGAGCATGGTCAAACCGGGCGCCAAGATTTTCGACATCGCTGAAAAGATAGAGTCAAAAATAATCGAGAATGGTGCCGGTCTTGCATTCCCTGTGAACGTGTGCATCAACGACGTTACCGCCCATTACACGCCAAAGTACAACGACGCCTTAACGCTCTCCGGAAACGACGTAGTGTCAGTCGACCTTGGAGTCCACGTTGACGGATTCATAGCGGACACAGCCTACAGCATTGACCTTGGCGGCAAACACGGGAAACTCCTCGAAACGAACAAGAAAGCGCTCGAACTCGTCGAAGGCATGATAAAGCCCGGCGTTTCGGTGAAAGACATAGGCTCTTCGGTATACAAGCTGATAACGGATGCGGGATACAAGCCCATTGAAAACCTGACAGGCCACGAGGTAAAGCAGTACGACCTGCATGCCGGCATGTCTATCCCGAACATACCCGTGCCCTATGACTGGAAGCTTGAGGAAGGCATGGTCCTCGCGATAGAGCCGTTCGCGACAGACGGCTACGGCCGGGTCGTCGAATCCAGGCACGCCAACATCTACGGCTTTCTTGAAAGCCGGCCGGTGCGCATGCCTGAAGCCAGGCTGTTGGCCAAGGAAGTCGAGGCTCGCAAGAAGCTTCCTTTCGCCGAACGCTGGTATGCAAAGAAGATAAGCCCGCTGAAGATTCCGCTGGCCGTGCAGGAGTTGATAGCCCGCAATGTCATAAAGACCTACCCGACGCTTCACGAGAAGGAGAAAGGTGTCGTAAGCCAGTTCGAGAATACCATGATAGTGACCAAAGACGGTTGCGAAGTCATCACCTGAATGCTCAAACAGTCCTCTATTTTCCAAGAAGCTGGCGGGCCCGCTCGACCGTAATTTTGCCCTCCTCAACCATCTGGGCGGCAATCCTCTCCGCTTCCCCGCCGCTTGCGCCAGCGGTTATCGCGATGTTCTGCGCGTGCAGTCTCATATGCCCCTTCTGGATTCCCTCGGTCGCGAGCGCCTTCAGGGCCGCGAGGTTCTGGGCAAGCCCGACCGATGCTATGATCTCAGAAAGCTCGTTTGCGGTCTTCACCCCCATGATGCTCAAAGCCGCCTGCGCGGCCGGATTGGTCCTTGTCGCCCCGCCGACGATGCCGACTGCTAGAGGAAGCTCTAGTTCGCCTATAAGATTCCCGTCCTTGTCCTTGCGGTATGAAGTTAACGGCATGTATCTGCCGCTCCTCGACGCATAGGCATGGGCGCCGGCCTCAACAGCCCTAAAGTCGTTTCCGGTCGCGGCCGTCACCGCGTCAATGCCGTTCATGATTCCTTTGTTGTGCGTCGCCGCGCGGTAGACGTCGCTCGCCGCAAGCTCGCAGGCGTCCAGTATGCTTTCAACGGCACGGGGGCCGCCGAGCTCGTCCCTGCCGAAGATTGCGCTCGCGCTGACAAGCCGCTCTGTCGCGTAATTCGAGATAATCCTAAGGCACGGCCTTCCACCCGTTTCTCCAGCCAGGTATTTCGAGACGGCCTCGCACATCGTGTTCACTGCATTAGCGCCCATGGCGTCCCTGACGTCGACCATCAGATAGACGAGGAGCATCGGCCCGCGGCCGGTGGATAGCGCTCTTGTCGTCACGTCTGTCGCGCCTCCGCCGCGTTCAACAAGAATCTTGTCCTGCCGGTTGGCAAGCTCGATAATCTCGCTTTTGCGTTCCGCGATGATATCTCCGGCCTTTTTCGGGTCGACGTCCATAAGCTGTATCAGGCCGCGCATTACCGGCCTGCTTGCGTTTGCCTTGAAGCCTCCGAGCTCTCTCGCGATTTTTGCAGCGTTGCTTGCGGCAGCCACGACCGACGGCTCTTCGGTGGCCATGGGCACAAGGCAATCCCTGCCGTTGACGATAAAGTTCGTCGCGATGCCCAATGGGGTCTTCACAAAACCTATGACATTCTCTATCATGTGCTCGGCCTGCTCAAGGCTCAGGCCTTCTTCCACCGCTTTTTTCTGCGCGTCTGAAAGGCCAATTTTATCCATTCGCTCCAGTCTTGACAGCTTGTGGAAGCCCGGAATCCTAGATGTTTTATCCATTTACGCTCAGTATTACCTTGCTGAATTACTATGGGAGCGCTGGAATTAAAGCTCGGGAAGCTGCGCGGCATGATAAGGGATTGCGAGAGCGCGGTGGTCGCATTCTCCGGCGGGGTCGACAGCAGCGTGCTTGCCGCGCTGGCGTCAAGAGAGCTGGGCCAAAGGGTGGTGGCAGTGACATTGAAATCCAAGACGCTGCCTGCTAGCGAACTTGAATGCGCTAGAAAAATAGCATCAGTCATCGGCATACGCCACGTCATCATAGAACACAGCGAGCTTTCAGACAAGGCCTTTGTAAATAACACGCGGAACCGGTGTTATCACTGCAAGAAAAGCCTTTCAACGCGACTTAAGACCTTCGCAGAAAAAAACGGGTTCAAGCGCGTGCTCGAAGGCACTAACGCAGGCGAGTTGGAAGGCCACCGGCCGGGATTTCGCGCATTAAAGGCCGCAGGCGTCATCTCGCCCCTGGCCGCCGCCGGCCTTTCAAAGGAGGACGTAAGGCTTATCGCGCGCCGTCTCAGGCTTCCCAATTTCGACAAGCCTTCGATGGCATGCCTCTCATCCAGGGTGCCTTACGGCACATTGATTACCAAAAGCCTGTTGGAAAGGATTGAGGCCGCCGAATATTACATCCGGCGGATTGGAGTTGGACAGGTTCGAGTCCGCTGCTATGGCAAAACGGCCGTAATAGAAGTATTGCCCAAGGATTTTGCCATTCTTGCGAAGCGTCATAGTAGCGTCGAAAGGCGTATAAAGGAGTTGGGCTTTAACCGGGTTGCGCTTGATTTGGGAGGATACCGAACGGGCAGCATGAACTAGTTGTCGCCTTCCTCGTATTCCTCGTAGTCGTCCATGCCGTACTCATCCCCGCGGTAGTCGCTGAACGAGAGGCCTTTCGCCTCCTTTATCCTCTGCCTCCTGTGCTCAATCAGATAGCATTTGCCGCCGTTGTAGTGGTCGCAGTAATGGCAGCACTTGCCGCGCGTCTTGCAGTTCTTGTGGTCCTGGCAGCCCTTACAGCACTTCTTGGCGGGTTTTGGCATTTTTTCCTGTCCGAAGAAAAATGATATAACACTTATAACCTGTCCATTTAAAAATAGAAACCAATTCAGCCGCATGCGCATTATGATAAAACACCGCGCTTTACCGTCTTACTTGCCGTCGCAAGCCCAAATCATGTTTTACACAATGCTTCGCAATAACTACCATGGATGCGCCTTCAGTGGTATTGGCCTTTGCGATAATAACCCTCCTATTCTCAGCCGGCGTCTTATCCGTGTTCATCCAGGGCGCAAGACTCGCGCGAAAGAAAAACACGTTCTCCTGCGAGCAGTGCGGCAACTGCTGCAGGCTGAGAACCATACAGCTCTCCAAGGACGACATAACGCGCATGGAAAAAGGCGGCCTGCAAAACTTCTATGAAACGGCCGGCGGCGAGGCGAGGATTAAGCGGATAAAGGGACGATGCGTCTTCCTGGACGCCGGCGGCTCATGCTCAGTATATGATATCCGGCCTGAAGTCTGCCGCAGGTTCCCGTTCTTCACCCTCTTCGGCATACCCTACTGCCGGCATGCGAGCTTCTGCCCTGGCGTGGAAAACCTGCAAAAATGCCTGAAAAAAGCGCAATAGAGCGTTACGTCAAGGACATAGAGTGGATTCGCGGCGAACTTTCCGGCATGGACGGCCTGTGCAATCCGGTCATGGGAATACGCGACTGGGACGATGCGGTGGCCATAAGGCTTGGCGGGAAACAGCTGCTGGCGAGCATTGACGGCCCGTATACCAAGCGCCTGGTAATGAAGTCTGCGCTCATCCATGCGGCAACCGACGTCATTGTGAAAGGAGGGCGGCCGCTATTCGCGCTCGATACGCTAGCCGGGCCCAAGTCCGATGTCGTTGAAATGGTGGCAAGCCTGAAACGTCAGGCGTATGCTCTGGCCCTGCCAATTCTAGGCGGCAACACCAAGATGGAGGATGTCGAGCCGTCTTGCACGATAGCCGTCGCCGGGGAAATGATGATTAGACGGCCCATCCGGGATTCCGGCGCCCGCCATGGGGACGTCATCGCGCTGCTGGGCGAGCCGATTTGGGGCACGCAGGACGAGCGGCTGGCAAAGGCAAAGGTTCTATTCGAGACATGGCGTGCAGTCCTCGAAAGCGGCGCGCGCATCACGTCATCGAAAGACGTAACCAAAGGGGGACTTACGGCAGTGATATACGAAATGAGCGTCAAATCAAAAAAGGATTTCAAGCTCAACGATCGCCTGCCCTGTCATCTTACGAGGAATCTTGACAACTTTATTTTCACTACACCCAAGAAGGAGTTCGTAAAAATCGCCGGCGTCTGCAGAAATAAATGCTGCAGGCTTGAGAACATAGGAGCGGTTTTGTGAAAAACGCCACCATTAATACCGCCAACTGCATGCAACAGAACTACCTTGTGCGGACAGCAACGCCCCTCTTAAAATCCCTAATCTCCATGGGTGAGAGAATCAGCGTCCCGGTCCGGACGAACGCGTCATCCTTGTCCACGACAATGCACTCGTCGCCCGCCCGAAGGTCCGGGTCCACATCGGAGACGAACTTGCACATCACGCTCTTCCCGCCCCTCACGAACTCCACAGCATCAGCATCATCAGCCAGCACAACCCTAAGGCGCGGCCGTTCAAAACGCTCCTTCATCCTGACTGCGAGCTTCTCATGCGGAAGGATGAAATGGTCGCTGGCCCTAACCGACGCAATCATCTCCCGGCCTTCGTAGAGCCACCTGATTCGCTGGGTCGCCCGCGAGCGCTTAATGCGCACGCCTCCCGGTATTAAGCTTCCCGCCCCGGCCCCGAACTGGTAGTCCATCAGGGCGCGCACCTTCTCAAGGTCGCGGACGCGCTGCTTCCCATAGTCCTCAACCAGGGAGTTGAAAGGGTAGATGTCCAAAAGTTCGGCCGGAACCTCCCCGAATACCGGCAGCTCCACAGGGCATGATGAAGACACGCGCTTCATCCGCGACCGTGCGTTCAACACCTCAGTCCTTTTTTCAGACTCCGGGCCGGTAATATAGAACGCGCTCTTCTTGCTTATCAAGTCAAGGTTCGCCAGCCAGCCTGAGTGTTCGACCATGCTGTTGAAACCGTCCAGGAGCTTGGGATGGGCGCGGCAGCGCATCGCAATAAGCTCCCACAAGGAATTCTCCCTGATGGCCTGTTTCACAGTCCGAATCTCCTCCATCGTCACATAGAGGTTGTGCCTTGCGAGCATCCTCACCCTCTCATCGCCGTTGAGCTCCTTCAGGCGTATGCCATGCCTGCTGCAGACCGGGCAGGAGCACGGCACGTACTCAAGCTCTGAAAGCCTTTTAGTACCCTCGACCGTCAGATAACGGTCGTTCTGGGCATAAAGAGAATATGCCGCCGAGTCGAAGAGGTCGCAGCCCATGGCGACAGCCAGCCCGAATACCATAGGATGGCCGAGGCCGAATGCGTGCACCACCCGGTTTAGCGGCATGTTCTCCTTGACTGTCAAGATTATGTCTGCAAGCTCCCTGTACCTGTAGCTTTCCATCAAAGGCACTATGCCGCCCACAGCCACAAGATCGAACGACTCCCCGATTTCACGGGCGGCCTGCGCCCGCAAATCCAGGTACTTCCCGCCCTGTATCCCTGCGTTTACCGCGAACTTTGCATTAATCGCCTCGCGCGAACGCGCGAGCGTCTCGCGAAGCTGCTCCTCGGCCCTCGGCTTGAAGGCGTCCGGAAGCGTCGGTATGTCAAGAAAGCTTCCGATGTCCGAGCCTATGTTCTCCTGGAACTCGATTATCTCCCGGTTCGTCGTCGTGACGCTCCCGTAGACCATCAGCTGATAGCTGCCGGAATCGGTTGCGACAATGCCGTCGTACCCCAGTAGTCTGTGAATGCCTTCAGAAAGCGCCCTAGCCTTCAACTCCTCGCTCTTCAAAAGGATATACGCGTTGGTCATAAGAGCCCCGGCCCCGAACTCGCCCGCAAGCTCTTCGACCGTGATGACCGGCTTGTTCACGTTGACCACCGGCATCAGGGCCGGAGTCTCAATCTTCCTGCCGTTGACGGTTAGCGCGCCAATCCGGCCTGCAATGTCCTTGTATTTTACTTCAAAAGAAAACTCGCTCACTTTCTTTTTAAGCCGCCGGTCGAATACCTTACCAGAAAGGCACGCGTTCACCGGTTCGTGCACATATCTATGCGATAACGTTAATTAAAGCAGAGTGATAAAATGAAGCAGATTGACGACATATCCGTGGGGGACGCGATGACAAGAGGCGTCATCTGCGTTGGCGCAAAAGACACCGCCAAATACGCGGCCGAAGTCATGGACAAGAACGACATATCATCGGTCATCGTTGCGGACAAGACCGGCGGCGTCGGCATGATAACGGAACGCGACATCCTCACAAAGGTCGTCCTGAAATCAAAGGACGCGAACAATGTAAAATGCTCGCAAATCATGACATCGCCGCTGATAACAATCGGGCCGAATGCGACAATCGACGAGGCCGCGATTATGATGCGCGACAAGAATATCCGGCGTATTGTTGTTTCGGAGAAGGGCAAGATAATAGGAGTCATCTCAGAGTTCGACATAGTGAAAATCGAGCCCACGCTGCACATGCTCATACGGGAGAGCAGCCAGTGGAGCATCGATGCGGCTTCTGCGACCGAAAGGGGGACCATAGCAGGCGAATGCGAGACATGCGAAAACTACTCTGAAAACCTCCGCAGCATGGACGGAAGGCTCATATGCGAGGACTGCCGGGAAAAATGACCGCCATACGCGATTTTATGACGCAAAAGCCGCTCTGCGTAAAGGCCGGCGATCCCGTTGCAAAGGCGCGCACCCTCATAAGGAAACACGGCTACCGTGCGCTCCCGGTGGTTGAAGACGGCCGGCTCATCGGAATAATCTCCCGCAGCGACATCCTGAGAGTGACGTCAAGCCGCACCAACCTGACCGTAGGCAGCCTCATGACAACCCGCGTGTACGCTGCATCCCAGAGCGACGACCTCTTAAAAACCGCGAAGACAATGGCCGAAAACGGCGTCCGCCAGCTGCCTGTCGTAAATTCCAAGCGGGAAGTCGTTGGCATACTCTCCGCCCTCGACGTGCTGAAATCATTCATCGCAACAGGAGTTGCGCCGTCCAAAAAACGCGTAAGGGACGTGATGAGCAAAAGCGTCGTTTCATGCGGCCCGGACGACAACATAACCAAGGTATGGGAGATGATGCTTTCCACCGGCTTCAGCGGCCTTCCAGTCCTGGAAAAAAGCAAGGTCGTCGGAATCATCACGCGCATGGACCTCTTAAAGCACGGTTCGGCCAGGCCGCACATAGAGTCCGGCAAGGGCCGGCACATGCCAGTTAAGAAGCTGATGCAAATCCATGTTGCGACCGCTACGCCAAGCGAGAGCATAGGCAATGTCGCAGGCGTGATGGTCGAGCGGCGGATTATCCGGCTTCCAGTGGTTGAAACAGGGATGAAGCTTGCGGGAATCGTGGACATTGAAGACGTCATCCGGGCCTACGTGCATTAATTCTTTTATCCCCCCTACAATATGATACTGACATGATTCCGATAGACGTCATCCGCACGGCGCCGGACGCTGTTGAAAGAAGCCTGCGAAAGAGGGGCGATGAGGCGAAATTAAAGCTGCTGTCAGATATCCTAAACAAGGACAAGGATTGGCGCTCTCTCATAACCAAGCTTGACGCGCTGAGAAACCAGCGCAACATACTAACACGACAGGTAGACGAGACGCGAAAGGCCAAGGGGGACTTCAAGGCGCTGATACAGGAGGCTAAAAGGACGTCGGACGAGATAAAGGAGGGGGAAGTCCTCCAGAACTCGCTTCGTGAAGACATCGACCGCATGCTCCTCAAAATGCCTAACCTGCTCCACGAGTCGGTTCCGGAAGGGCGGTCAGAGGAGGACAATGTCGTCGTGCGCACTTGGGGCGAACCTAAAAAGCCATCCGACGAACTCATGCACCACGGCGAGTTCGCGGTAAAGATGGGCCTTGCCGACTTCGAACGGGCGGTCAAGATATCCGGCGCCGGCTTCTACATGCTTAAGGGCCCTCTTGCTCTGATGGACCTTGCGCTGATGCGCCTTGCGGTAGACTTCCTTTCCGGACGCGGGTATGTCCTTGTAGAGCCGCCGTTACTGATGCGGCAAAAGCCCTATGAGGGCGTGACCGACCTCGGCGATTTCGAAAACGTAATGTACCGGATAGAAGGGGAGGATCTTTACCTCATTGCAACGTCCGAGCATCCCTTGGCGGCGATGCACATGAATGAAATCCTTGAAGAGCAAAAGCTGCCCCTGAAATACTGCGGGCTTTCCGCTTGCTTTCGCCGTGAGATAGGAAAGCACGGGCTTGACGAGCGCGGATTGTTCCGCGTCCACCAGTTCAGCAAGATAGAGCAGTTCATATTCTGCAAGATTGAGGACTCATGGAAATTCCACGAGGAGCTTATCGCGAACGCCGAAGAGCTGACCCGCATGCTAGGCATACCCTACCGGGTCGTAAACGTATGCACCGGCGACATCGGCTCCGTTGCCGCCAAGAAATACGACCTAGAGGGCTGGAGCCCGCGGGAGGGGAAATACATAGAACTGATGTCCTGCTCCAACTGTACG
>JAQTQS010000052.1:850-10093 GCA_028712125.1 Candidatus Altarchaeota archaeon | reverse complement strand
CGAAGGGGCGACTGAGTTCTTCCTCAAGATACGCAACCCGAGCAACAGGGTTACCGGCGGGATATACATGAAGTCGCCGCTCATCGCAACCCAGGTCAGGAGAGTCTATGACGACACTTTGAAAAGCGCCATAAGGATTACGGAAGGCAACTACGGGAAACTGAGGGAGATGATGGAAGGAAAGCTTGCGAAGCTCCATAGCGGCGAGTAAAATCCCTCACAGAACGGAGGGAAGGCAACCTGACAAGACAGGCCTGACTGCCTCGGCCGGAAGGATGATTGCATTTTTTACTGTCGCATCCAATGGGTAATGGAGTGTGATAGGCTTGCCGTTTATTCATGGGATGAACAAAAACCTCGGGAAGATTTTGAATGCGCCTTATCCCTTTGACGTGGTCGACGCGAACCGCAGGAAGGCCGAGTCGAAGTTTGGCAGGGATTTTATAATCGATTTCGGCATCGGAGACCCTACGGACCCGACGCCTGAGGTTGTGAGGGAGGCCTGCAGGGAGGCGGCTGACGAGACGAAGACGCTTGGCTATCCGAGCGCGCTTGGGAGTTCGGTTTTTCTGGAGGCGGTTAGGCACTACATGGACGCGCGCTTCGGCGTCGCTCTGAACGCAAACGACATCGTGCCGACATACGGGGCGAAATACGCAGCCTTCCACCTGCCATGCTACTATATGAATCCCGGCAAGGGAGAAGCAGCGCTGGTGCCAAACCCCGGCTACCCCCCGTACGCCGACGGCACGATGCTCGCTGGCGGAATCCCATGCTTCCTGAACATGCTTGAGGAGAATGATTTTGAGCCCGACTTTGAGAAAATACCCAAAGACACGCTGAAGAAATCCAAGCTCCTGTTCCTCAACTCCCCGCACAGCCCGACAGGCAAGGTCTACTCCAAGGAAAAGCTGAAGGAGGCGGTAGACTTATGCCTTGACAACGGCATAATCCTCGTCTCGGACGAATGCTATGCGGACCTCTACTTTGACAAGCCGCCAATGAGCATACTCCAAATAAAAGGCGCGGAAGAATGCGCGCTCGTCCTCAACTCATTGTCAAAACGCAGCATGATGACAGGCTACGCAGTAGGCTTCCTGGCGTCCAAAAACAGGGAACTATTGAAGCCGTACGCGGCAATACAGAGGAAAAGCATACAAGGCGTAGCGAACGTGGTACAATACGCCGCCGCTGCGGCATTCCTTGACGAAAAACACCCGGAAGAGATGCGAAAGACTTACAAACAGCGGCTGGACACGCTAATCCCCGCGCTCGAAAAGGCCGGATGCACCGTCAGAAAGCCGGAGGGCACGTTCTTCGTCTGGGCTAAAGTGCCAAAGAAGGATACGCCGATGGAGTTCTGCGAGCGCCTGCTGCTTGAGAAGGGCATTAACAGCGTCCCCGGAAACCTGATTAGCAGGAAGCACGACGGCATCAACCCGGGAGAGCGTTACGCGAGGTTCGCGCTCGTCCCAAGCATCGAGAAGACAAGAGAAGCCGCAAAAAGGATTGCAGGAAACTGAGGGGATAAAATTATACTTCCTTTTCCAGCTACTTTGACTGCTCTTTCTCCTTAGAAAGCGTTGCGATAATCGCGTCCGCGAACTCGTCCGCATTGGTTGGTCCTTCGGCCGTCACTATCTTGCCGTCCACTACGACGCCTTTTTTTATGTAATTCGCGCCGTTCCACTGGAGGAGCCGTACGCACTCGCCTGAAGCGAACGTTGTCGCATTCTTGCCTTTCAATACGCCGGCCTTGGCAAGCACGGGAGCCGACATGCAGATGCCCGCAATCGTCTTGTTCTTCTTAAAGGCCTCGTTGATGATGCTTATCAGCTTGTTGTTGCTCCAGAGGTAGTCCTTGCTGCCAGAGCCGCCTATGACGACTATTGCGCTGTAGTCGTCCACGTTCACCTGGTCCAAGGTCAAATCCGGCGTGACAACCTTCCCGAGCATGCCCGTATAGGGGCCGGAAGTCGGGCCTGCGACGTGGACCGTGATTCCCGCGCGCTCCAGCTTGAGCGCAGGGGTGCGGTATTCCTCGTCCCGGAAGTTCTTCGGCGATAAAATCATGAGAGCCTTCATTTAGTCACCTGGTTGGATAAGCCGTCTATGACCCGGATGCCGGCCGAAAATCCGCCGGTTTTGGGGAGTATATTATTACCATTTTAATATATATAATGCTGAGGGTTGCATTTTAGGCAGTAAAACGGACAGCAGCGGCCTAAAAGAGCCGTCCGAAGACGGCATTTTTCAGGTTGCGGGGCCGTATTGCCGGCCGGTCAGAAATTGAATCCGCGTCGGGGCTTTATAATCGCAGAACGGATTTTACACCAGCCTTATGCTGTCCAGATTCCTCGGCACGCTGCTGTCGAAGCCGAACATGTCCCTGAACGTGCGCGACAAATTCTCGGACTTGTTCTGCTCGCCGTGGACAATCAAGGCCCTCTTGGGCTTCGGGTGAATCTTCTTGGCGTAGCCTAAAAGCTGCCTGCGGTCGGCGTGGCCTGAGAAGCCGTCTATCGTCTGGACGTTCATGCGCACGTTGATTTGCTTGGTCTTGCCGTCGTCGTCCATGGTAACGGAACTAAGGCCGTTCTGCAGCCGGCGGCCGAGCGAGCCTTCGGACTGGTAGCCGACGAACGCCAGCGAGTTGTTCTCGTTCTCCGCAAGGTGGCGGAAGTATTCCATAATCGGGCCGCCCGTCATCATGCCGGACGTTGACAGTATTATGCAGGGTTCGTCCGAGCCGATTATGCTTTGACGTTCCTTGTGAACGACTTTCTTGAACGCGTCTACGAGGAACGGGTTGAAGCCGTTGAAGACGCGGTGTTTGACATTCCCCTTTAGGTATTCAGGGTACGATGTGTGGATGGCCGTCGCCTCCCATATCATGCCGTCAAGGTATACCGGGACGTTGATTTCGCCGCGGGAATAGAAGCTCTCCAGTACCATCATTACTTCCTGAGACCTGCCGACAGAGAAGACCGGGATGAGCACTTTGCCTTTTTTCTCGATTGTGCTCTTTATCGTGTCGTGGAGCAGCTTCTCTGCATCCTGCCTCGGAGGCTGCTGGTCGTACCGCCCGCCGTACGTCGATTCGATTATGAGCGTCTCGACCCTCGGGAACTCGAAGTTCGCGGCCTCGAGCAGCCTAGTGTCCCCGAACTTTATGTCGCCCGTGTAGACCAGGTTGTGAAGCCCCTCGCCGAGGTGCATGTGGCATATCGAAGAGCCGAGTATGTGGCCCGCATTGTACAACGTGAGGTGGATGTCCGGCGTTATATCGGCCACCTCCTCGTAGTCCAAAGGTATCGTGTGCTTTACGAGCGTCCTGACTTCCTTTGACGTGAACGGCAGCTCCTTGTCCTCCTTTGAGCCGATTTCCACCGCATCAAGCTGCAGCAGCGTCATCAAATCCCTCGTCGGCTCGGTGCAGTACACCGGGCCATCGTAGCCGTACTTGTAGAGGTACGGGAGGAAGCCGCAGTGGTCGAGGTGGGCGTGCGATATGACGACAGCGTCAAGGTCGGAGATTGCGAGCTGCGCCGCACGCAGGTCCGGGAACCGGTTCTGGTCCTGGCCTGCTACGTCTATTCCGCAGTCTAGGAGGACGTTGCTTTCAGGCGTCTGTAATAGGATGGAGGACCTGCCGACCTGGCCTGCGCCTCCGAGGAATGTCACGCGAATCCAGTCGCATTCCGCGTCCGGCTTTCGGTATATCTTCCTGCCGACCGCCCTGAGGACTTTCTGCCGGTCTTCGCTGCTGTCGTAGAGCGTCTTTCTTATCGCCCTTACCATGTCGGATTGTATCGGGGATTTCCTGAGGAGCTTCGGCGTCCACCCGGTCTGCTTGATGATTTCGTCAAGCGTGGAGCCCTGCTTGCCGATGACAAGCCCGAGCTTTTCAGCCTCGACCCTTACTTCGGCGAAGAACGGGTCGAACTCGATTTCCGATAAATTGGCCTCTTTCGGGATGATGCCCTCGATTGCACCCTTCGCCTTTTCAGGCTCCATAAGGCATTCGGGGCTGGAGCGGACGATGATTCTTTTCTTCAGGGTCGTCGCCAGCTCCCGGACCTTCTGGTTGTTTTCGACGAAGAACGCGATGTCGTTGGTATAGAGGATGACTTTCGGCCCTTCTACGTCTACTTTCGTTACCTTGCCCGGTGGGGCTTGCTCTTCTATAATGCTCTTTATTTCTGCGAATTCCATTTTGAGTTAAAAATAGCCCATATACAGGCCATCATGGTTTTGTTTAGATGCCGCATGACGCACTGTGCCATGCCTGCGAGTGGTTAGGTTGTTTAGGTTGTGTGACAAATGACTGTAGTTTTGATACAGCACTCGATGAACGTGAGTTTGAAAAACGCTACTGCGGATTTATTTCTTCTTTACGACCTTGTCTGCTATGGCCTTGACTTCGCCGTCGCTGTAGCGCCTGAAGCCTTCCGCAGTTATCGCGACGACGTCCATGCCGTCGCCAGTCGCGGAGTCCCGCTTGAGGGCGGATGCGAGAGCCTTTATGGCGATTGGGACGTTGTCCTGCACGGTCTTGTTTTCGGAAAACTCCTGCTCCAGCACGCCGTATGCCATAGGGCTGCCGGAGCCGGTCGAAGCCATCTTCTCCTCTATAAGACCGCCAATCGGGTCGAGGGAGTAGAGACGGGTCTCGCTGCCGTCGAAGCCGCCGATGAGCAGCTGCACGAGATAGGGGAAAATCTTGTTGCCCTGCAAGATGTTTGCCATCAGGTTTGCGACCGAGTTTGCGCTCATCTTCTCGCCGTTGCTTATCTCATAAAGCGATGCCTCTGCCTGTATGAGCTTCATCAGCGACTCTGCGTCGCCGACGCTGCCGGCGACAGTCGCGCCTACCGCATCGTTGATGTTGAACGACTTCTGGGCGCGGTCGCTTGCGATGAAGTGGCCGTACGACGCCCTCCTGTCAGTGGCGAAGACGATGCCGTCGCTGCATACCAGCCCGATGGTTGTAGTGCCTTTCAGCGTTTCTGAGTCCAAAGAAATACCTCGAATGACACGCTATGCGTTCGATAAATCGCTGTATACTATATAAACTTTGGCCTATATAAATACTTAGCAATGAAAGTCACTGCCGTAGGCGGATACCGCGCGATAGGCCGGAATATGACCGGAGTCAGTGTGGGAAACGACACCGTGGCGCTTGATAACGGCCTGCGGCTTGACATGCTGCAGATGTATGATTCCGATGTCACCGACGTCAAACGCCTCAGCCGGGAGGACCTGATAAGGCTGGACGTGATACCTGAGATGGACCGGTTGAAGGACGTCCGAGCCAATGTCATCTCCCACGGCCATCTCGACCACGTGGGCGCGCTGCCTTTCACCCGGCCGAAGGCGCCGGTTGTTTCGACGCCTTATGCGATTGAGATTGGCAGGCGCGAGTATCGGGAGGGGGATTTCTATTCCGTCGACTACGACCAGCATTATGGCGTGTCCCGGCGTATAGACGTTGAGTTCATCAGGGTCACGCACAGCATACCCGATACGGCGCTAGTCCTCCTGAAGACCGACGAGGGGAACGTCGTCTACGCCTGCGACTACAAGTTCGACGATTCCTCGACGCTAGGGAAGACGGACTACCAGAAGATACGCAAGGCGGGAAAGGACGGCGTGCGCGCGCTAATCGTGGAATCCACCCGCATCAAGGAAGCCGGCAAGACGCCGCCTGAAAGCGTTGTGAAAAGCATGCTTGACGACATCCTGAACTCGATAGACGACGGCCTCATAATCGCAACGACATTCGCCAGCCACATAGAACGCATCCAGATGATAATGGACGCGGTCGAAAAGACGGGCCGTAAGCCGCTCATCCTCGGCCACTCGATGATGAACCACATAGAGCTTGCCGAACGCTTCAACTATTTGGACATGCCCCCGTCGGCCCG
The DNA here is from genome assembly GCA_028712125.1 of Candidatus Altarchaeota archaeon. Taxonomy (GTDB): domain Archaea; phylum Altiarchaeota; class Altiarchaeia; order IMC4; family SCGC-AAA252-I15; genus VGJA01. The sequence continues at coordinate 4,166 of JAQTQS010000052.1, read as the reverse complement.
CGTATACGGCACACCTAAGGCCATAAACCACGCGCTCTCCGAGATAAGGAAGAACCGTGAGGACTATTTCATACTGGCAACCGGCCATCAGGCCGAACCGGAGTCCGTGCTGGTCCGGATGATTGAGAACAAGTTCAGGTTCCGGTTCGAAAAGCGCGACTCGCTGGTATTCTGCGCGAGCACCATACCCGTGCCGTTGAACATAGCAAACCGCAGCGTCCTGGAAAGCAAGCTGCAGAGCAAGGGCGTCCGGATTTTCAGGGATGTGCACGTCTCGGGCCACGCCTCCAAGGAGGACCACAGGCGTTTATTGGACATGCTAAAGCCAGAGCACATCGTGCCGTGCCACGGTTCGCTCGACCAGCGGAGCGCCTGGGCGGCGCTGGCCTCCGAGGAGGGTTACGAGCTGAATAAAAACGTCCACCTGATTAACAACGGACAGAGCATTACGCTGTAATTCAGGCCGCATGCGCCAGCTTATAACGCACGTATACGGCTGTGATACGCGTAATGCGAATCATGCAGCACGGCCGTCTAATAGTTACAATACGTCCGATGTATTGCGACCGCATGCATCGAATTGCTGATGATGGGACGCCTTTTAAACGCCGCTGAACGCTGTTTGTTTATTTAAGCAGTTCAGGAGTAATATCTTATTCACTATAAATGCGAGTTTTAACTGGGACATGACCGAACGGATGCTTCTGCACAAACTGATGACTGTCATACACCGTAAGGGGAGTGTCGGGATTGCCGACGCTGCCAGTTTGCTGAAGACGGACGAGAAGTCGATTATGGGCATGGCCAAGATTCTGAGCGAGCCTAAGATTGTGGAAATCGTGTATTCGATGTCAGGGGAGGTAATTGTCAGACAGGGGCAAAATTTCAAGAAGGCTATGGATGATACGTTACAGTACCAAGACGCGCCTGCCACAGTGCGTAAGGCCACATTCCAGGAAATTGAGGACGGCAAGCCAATGATGGGGAGTAAGGATGTTGCTGACTTTCTGACTGCGATTCGAAGGGGGAAGATGGATAAAAGACACGGCGCGGCTGGTTTGGGGGGGGAATCCGACTCTAATGCCGATGAGAAAAAAACCTGATTATCGGGTATTATTCAAGCTGTATGATGGACTTTATTTTATCTATAAGGGATTTGGCTATTTCCTTGTCAAGCGGGAAGCCGATTGCGTTCTGGTAGCGTTTTTGGCCGTCAGGAGTGTAGTATCCCTTGGAGATGTTGAGGAATTCCACGTCGTCAGGTATCACTTTCTTCTTTGAAACCTCTAGGAATTTGTTCTTTCCGTAGTCCACGTATTCGCTGATGATGGTTTCGTACTCCATTGCAACACCTACGCATTATTTAAGTTGGGGTGATACTATTAAACAGTCGGGTAAATAAATAGTATATAATAATAGAATAATAGGAGAGATGAAAAACAGGGCGCAGGCGTCGCTTGAATACATGATAATGCTTGCATTGTCACTCGGGATTTTTGCCGCAATACTCTATGTCGTAAGCACGCTTATCACGACATCAAGCGTCCAAATCGGAGTCGACGCCGCAATCCGCGCGTCCAGCCGCATGAAGGAGGCCGCCGACTTCATTTATGTGCATGGATATCCGTCGAAGACGCAGGTCAACGTCTACATCCCGCCTAACATCGAGAGCGTTTCTATTATAGACAACAAGACTATCAACGTACGCATTGGTATCAAGGACGCTTACACTGACGTTTACGGAATCACCAAGGGGACAGTACTTGGAGACGTATCGCCGATCACAAGAGAGGGGTATTACGTCATCAGCGTCGAGTCCAATTCCGACAACACCATTAACGTGACTGTGATCTGAAAAATGGGGAGAGCTCAGGCAAGCATTGAATTTATGGTCGTCCTGTCGCTCGTAGTGTTGATATTGGTGATGATGAGCATCTTTTTATACCAGAAGTTCGTCAGGGGGGACGAGCTTAAGATTTTCATGCACGGCTCCCGGATTGTGAGCATGCTCGCCGACAATGTCAACGAGATTAACACTGTCGGCGACGGCTATTCAAAGTACATAACCCTCCCCGAGACGCTTTACGGCAGCCGCGAGTACACAGTCCGTTTCTACCAGAACGAGCCGACAATCTACATTAAGGGCGGCAGCTTTTTAAAGGGGATAACGGTCACATGGAGCGCTCCCGTGTCCACCATAAAAGTGGGGTGCCTTGTGACCGAGTGCAACCAGGACTGCAACAAAACGCCGGCCGATTTTTGCATGAACGTCAACGGCAGCATGGAACTGCGCGCCACAAACGATAGGGGCATGGTTTTCCTCACCTACCCGTACAACATACGGCAAGGCGACGGGAAGGAGTACATAATCCCCGTGAGGGGGAACTTCACGTATGACAATGAAAGCTGTGAACGCGGGAGCTTTATGTACATCTACAGGAACACCGAGGACGGGACTGACAATCTGGTGTTCCAGCACAATTCGAGCACCGGAGGCGACCGTTTTTGGATTGACTTCTATGACATAATCGGGGAGCTGAACGTGACGACCTCGGACGATGAGAACGAACTGACGCTGACGCCCTTCCAGCAAGCGCGCTGGAATCTTCGTGCTGACGAGTGCAGCGGGGGGGTAATAACTTTCAAGGAGGGGATTCACATGTGTTTCGCCCCAGTCAATTTGGTTAATGAGTTGAATTGGACTTGGTTGAACGGGGACGGGAGCATCATATGGCTGAACAAGTCCCAGGACCTTTGCCTGTCGTACCCGTAGGTTAGATTAAACCGTAGAAACAAGGTATAAAATGATAAGTAGGAAGGCACAGATTTTCACGCTGGACATCGCAGCAGGCACAGCTCTCTTCCTGGCCGCCCTCATCACCGTCTTGTACCTGTGGGACACTATCACCGCCAGCATACAGGAGTCCGAAGTGTATTTTGAGATGGACACGCTGTCATCAGCCGGCGCGGACCAGCTTGTCAGAACGCCCGGAAATCCGCAAAACTGGACAAAAGACAACGTCAAGGTCTATGGGCTCACGGACGTAAGAAACGTTTTCGGGACTTTAAAATACAAGGACAGGGTGCTGGACCCGGACAAGCTGCTCCAGCTGGCATGGATGACGAAAAACCGGTATCAAGAAGTCAGGAACCATCTGATTGGAGTCGGAAAATACAACATGTACCTGCAGATATCCTGCCTTAACGAAAGCAACGCCAACTGCTTCAACGGCCTCCATTTGGACACGGTGAACTATGACGTCGAGTGCAGCAACGGCTTTGTATTCATGGTGGACGCGGGCAAACGCATGACCGA
>JAQTQS010000052.1:0-840 GCA_028712125.1 Candidatus Altarchaeota archaeon | reverse complement strand
GTCTGGCTTGAGGCCGAGGACCTTTTTGGCCACGGCGACGATGGCATGTGCGGCAAGGTTGAGTGTTCCAACGGGCTGCTGTCGAGGATTCCTTTCGAAGAGTCTTCACAGATAGAAAACACTCCCGGTATTAATCGCGTCTGGGTTAGGGTGTACGACGACGGTACGCCGGTCGTTGTGGAAGTCAATGGACATGCCATTACGCTTGACATTACAAACACGCTGAACCTCAAGTGGATGTCGGCGGGCGAGTACAACCTTTCGTCAAACACGAATATCGTTGTTAATACCAACAATAAGCTGATGGACGCGATTCTTCTGACGACCAGCATGGATTACAATCCCAACAACAATCCGCCGTACGGCAATCCCCGCGTCCAGAACACGTGCATAGTAGGAAATTACATCGGTGAGAAGAGTCTTGTCGCAGTGACCGATAAAACCGCATCATTCTCAAAAGAAGAGACCATGGAGCCCGTCGGCATGAACGAAACCGTCAAAATACGGGTCGTAGTCTGGACTGAGGGGGTAAGAAGACCGACAACCACGACTACGACAACCCCGGTAAACACGCCGATAGAATGCAATACCCCGACACCCGCACTTTCCAACAGATGCTCCACGGAATTCAGGGGAGTATATGCAATAAACAGCATAGACGCCCCCGCAACAATCTTGTGCGGCAACAGCTATCCGATAACCGTTACATGGTACGGCGTCCACCACAGCGACCCCAACTACTGGGGCTTCTTCCTGAACAATACGGGCAACAGCTTTGTCTATGTCGACTCATGCCAGTCCATGGCAGCAGCCAGCACGAACACAACCTACATAATGGAC
>JAQTQS010000051.1 GCA_028712125.1 Candidatus Altarchaeota archaeon | reverse complement strand
GCAAATGCCATTAAAGAAGGCGAATACACCGGCTGGGACGACGTGCGACTGCACACGCTTATGGCCCTTAGAAGGAGGGGCATAACGCCCGAAGCGATAAGAAACCTCATGCTGGGACTCGGCCTTTCCGAAAGTGACATCGCCATAAGCATGGAAAACCTCTATTCTGAAAACCGCAAGATACTGGACGCGCAATCTAACAGGTACTTCTTCGTCGAAGACCCGGTGGAAGTGACGCTCAACAAGACGCCGTTCAAGACCGTAAGGATTCCGCTCCATCCTAGCTTCAAAGACAGGGGCGTGAGGGAGCAAACATTGGATATAGATAAAAAAGGCACGACAAAAATATACATCACAAAAAATGACGCCGAAACGCTCGACAGGGAAGGCAAGGTAAAGCTGATAGGCCTGCCCTGCATGGAAAAAAAATTCACCGAAAACAACATACTGGAGACCGTCTGCCTCGAGGAAAAGAAGATGCACGCCCAGAAAATACACTGGGTCCAGGACCACCTTAAGGCGGAAATACTGATGAACGACCGGCCGCCAAGCCAGCCGAAGCAGGGATACTGCGAGACGGCGTGCCAAAACTTGAATGTAGGCGACATTATACAGTTCGAAAGATTCGGCTTCTGCAGGCTGGATAAAAAAGAAAAAGATAGAATGGTATTCTGTTTTGGGCATCAGTAAATCGGTCATGATATCGTAGTGCATTGGGGGCTGAACAAAGGTGAAGCCCCCATATCCACTACGCCCGCCAGCCGGCGTGACGGCTGGGCTGGACAGAAAAGAAAACGAAAAGCTGGTGTTCTGCTACGGGCACCAGTAAAATAATTATATGGTGCGTTTGAGGCTGAACAACGGTGACGCCCCCATATCCGCTCCGCCCGGCAGCTATATGGCCTTCGGCTGGCAGGCTCGACATAAAAAAAGGCAGACTGGTGTTCTGCTACGCGCAACAGTGATAAAATTTTCGTTGAAGTTGCTGCCATCCTGTAAAAACTGCATTTAAGAAGTCATAAAATAGATAGTTGATAGAGAGCATTCGCCGCTTTTGTAGCCATGGCGGATGCAGCGAGGCGTGCGTATGAAAAAGAGGTTCGTGCTCGAGGTAGTGAAGGACGAGAAAAAGAAGGACCTGTCGGTGCAGTGGGATTCGTCGAACATGACGTATCCCGAGATGCTCGGCTACATGGATATCGCGAAAGACCGGCTCAAGGAAAGGGCCGGTTACAAGATGGGCTGGAGCAGCAAACAAAAAAAATAGGGAACCGCATTTTACGCCGGCATGCCCGACGGCAATAACTGAAGATACGGCCCTCCCAAAGATCCGCCGGGAATATCAATGGGCCAGCTTGAATTGTCTGCGTTCGATTTCTGCGACTAGCCCGCAAAGTTTCTCGTATCCCCCGCATATCTCACCTTCTAGGTTGAGGGGGGACTTGCGCTCGCCCTTCCTGACGATGCTGCCTATGCCTTTGGTGTGGGCGAAATCCGGCTCAAGTTCCGACAGTCCCTGCGGGACCATCGGGAACGCGGAGTTGATTATGACGACCGTCTGCGGTCTGACCTTCTTTATCATCTTGGTCAGCTGCTGGCCTTCCCCGCCGGAACCCTTGCCGATGTCCTGGTCGGTTATTACGATATCGTGCGCATCAAAGGCTTTTAATGCGGTCTCGATGTCGGAAACGTGGACTGCTGTGATTTCACGATGGGGTGCGGCGAGGGCCTCCTGCAGTTTCTGCAGCTCTTTGCCGTCGTCCTCTACAAGCATTATCCTGACCTTCCTGCCGCCGGGCGTGTGGGCAGGCATCGGAGACGGCATTTTTCCGCCAGGGCTTCCATAAACGACTTTCATTATTAAACATTAAGTATTTTGAATAATAATATCAAGACCGTATATATGATTCGCGTTTATCGCCGCAGTCCGAAGCGCGCGGGAAAGTTAACATCCAGAAAACACGCCGACGCCCACTATTTATTAAAGCGTCATACCAATATGTATAGTCAAAATCACCGGTGAATCGGTGAGTGATGAGGTGAAAATATGGGTTACGTGAGGTTTGAGGCGCCTAAAGAGCTGCAGGAAAAGGCTCTCGAGGCCCTTGAGACGGCCCGGGAGACGGGCAAGATACGCAAGGGAACCAATGAAGTAACGAAAGCTGTCGAGCGCGCTAACGCAAAGCTTGTCGTCATCGGAAGCGACGTGCAACCGCCCGAAATCGTAATGCATCTTCCAATGCTTTGCGAAGAGAAGAAGATACCGTACATCTACGCACCAAAGGAAGGCATTGGAGAGGCCCTAGGCATAAACGTGCCGACCGCTGCCGGTTGCATTCTCGAGGAAGGCAAGGCCAAGGACCTTGTCTCTGAAATAGCCGAAAAGGTTGCCGAACTCAGGAAATAAAGATGGTCGCTGCTGAAGTAGTCAAAATCATAGGGCGCACAGGCATTTACGGCGAAGTCATGCAGGTCATGTGCAAGATACTCGACGGGCCCACGAAAGGGCGCGTCATACGCCGGAACGTGCGGACTCCCGTCCGCGAAGGCGATGTTCTGGAACTAAAGGAGGCTGAGCGCGAGGCTAAGCCCCTGTCCAAGTAAAGATGGAATGCAGTTTCTGCGGCAAGGAGATAAGGAAAGGCCTGGAGTCGGTTTACGTGACTGCAAAGGGCAAGCTATACTACTTCTGCTCCAGCAAGTGCGACAAGAACATGCTCAAACTAGGGCGGAGCAAGCGCAAGGTCAAGTGGACTGCGACATACCGCAAGGAAAAGGATTCCCGCATCAAGCTTCTCGGCCAGGGCGTAAAGCCTGACGAAATCCGTAAGATAACGAAGGAGGCGGAAAAGACCGATGCTGCGTCCGAAACACCGGTTTCCGCGAAACAAGCGGCCGAAAAGAAGCCTGATGAAAAGCCCAAGGAAGCGAAAAAAGGAGGCAAGAAGGCTAAAAAGTGAAGACCCTCATAATCATACGCCCGGATGCGGTGTTGCGAGGCCTTGTAGGCGAGATACTGACCCGGTTCGAAAAGCACAGCATAAGGGTCGCAGGCCTTAAGGTCATGCAGCTCGACCGCGAGAAGGCCGGCGAGTTGTACGAGATACACAAGGGCAAACCGTTCTATGAAAGCCTGCTAAACACAATGGTCGCATCCCCGGTCGTCGTCGGAGTCCTAGATACGGACGTCCTGGACAACAAGAGCGCCATATCGCTGGTAAGGAAAATCGTCGGAGCCACCGACCCCTCGCTCGCTGAGATGGGGACGATACGCGGAGACTTCGGCCTTAGAATCGACCAGAACATCATACACGCGTCCGACTCCGTAGACTCGGCAGTCCGCGAGATACCAATATTCTTCAAAAAGGAGGAGCTTGTTAAATACAAGTGCTGAAGATGACAACCGTATACGACATACCCCCGGGAAAACTGATTGAAGCGGCAGCAGCCGACCTGAAGGACAAGATTAAAATCAAGAGGCCGGAATGGAGCCTACTAGTCAAGACCGGGGCGGACAAGGAGCGTGCCCCTGAGAATGAGGACTGGTGGTGGGTTCGCGCCGCAGCCGTCCTGAGGAAGATATACGTCGACGGCCCGGTTGGCGTCCAGCGCCTTCGCGTCGTCTACGGCGGCCGGGAGAACAAGGGCCGCAAGCCCGAGAAGTTCAGGCGCGCGGGCGGGAAGATTTTGCGCTCGATGCTGCAGGATTTTGACACGCTTGGTTTCACCGAGAAGGCGGGAACCGCAGGCCGGCGGGTCACACCCAAGGGCAAGTCGTATCTAGACCGCATCGCATCGACAGTTGCAGTCAGGAAGGGATAAAAGCTTTTTTCTAATATCCTAACATGGCCGACGAGCTTGAGGAAATTAGGCGCAGGCGGATGCAGCAGCTCATGGCGCAGCAGATGCAGGGCCAGCAGCAGGAAGCCATGCAGGAGCAGATGCGCGAGGCGGAAATCAACAGCCAGATTAAACTCATCATCGGCCAGATACTAAGCCCGGAAGCCCGCGAGCGGCTCTCAAACATCAGGCTCGCGCGGCCATCGCAGGCAAGGCAGATTGAGATACTTCTGATACAATTAAAGCAGGCTGGCAGGCTGCCGGCACAGCTGACTGACAAGGACTTCAAGGAGATACTGCTTAAAATAACCGGGACTAGGAGAGAAGGGAAGGTTTCCTACAACCGGCCTTCTGAATAATCCCCCAGAATCCGGCAATTAAAATCGCTATTGATTCCTGAATTACGCCTTAGGCGGCTGTCCTGCGCCACCGCCTATCGGGCCTCCCGACGATTCCTCGCTCAGGTCGCCCAATTCCTCGCCCAGCTCATAGCCCAGCTCGCTCGCCTCCTCGTGAATCTTCTTCTCCTTGCGCTTGGACAGCATGAATGCCGCCCCGAGGATGCACAGGCCGAATATGAGGATTGTCCAGTTTGTCTTGGTCAGCGGCCCTATGCGTTCGCTCTCCATCTTTAGTATCTTATCTGTCGCATCAGTAAGCTGGTTGGTGATGTCGTTTAATGTGGTCTCAAGATAGCTCTTCTCCTTGCTCAGCTGGTCCACCTGGGCTTCAAGCCTCTTGTTCTCCAGGTTGAGGGAGCCGATTATCACGGCTATCTCCTGGGTGGTGTTCCCGGGCGGCGTCATCTCGCGGCTCATGCTAAGCCAGTCGATGATGTCCATCCCAAAGGCCTTGTTGTCGAAGTTCCCTATGTTCCTGTCTGTCAGGAAGTCCGGGTCGGTATGAACGAAGACAAGCCCGTTGCCGAATAACGCGGCGGATGAAATGCACGGCCTGCTGCCTGATGCGAAGCTGCCTGTCTCCGAGAAAGTGTCTCCGTCGCCTGAAGATATGCAACGGGCGTTCCCGGATAGGAAAATGCCGGAACCCTGGTAGAATCCGATCTTGATGACGCCTTGGTGCAGGACCCTGAACTCGTCCTCTGCCGGGAAGTTGTTCACCAGGAAGTCATAGTTGTTGGTGTCCCCGGGTATTGGGGTGGTTATGTCCTTCAGGATTGCGGTGTCCATTGTCGTCCCGAACGGGATTGTGAGCTTGTTCGCCGAGTTAGGGTCGCCCCCGTTTATGAAAAGGCCGCTTCCCTTCTGCATCACGAACCAGAGTATCGACGATATGTCCTCGATTGTGAACTGCGTCCGCAAGTCCTGAATGATTAGAACGTCATAGCCCTGAAGCTTGTCCTTGGTCAGGCTTCCGGCCTGCGTGATGGAGGCGACGTCGTGGCCGCGGGACTGCAGTTCCTGCTTGAACTTGGAGTAGCCGCCCTCTATCATGTAATCCCCGCCGGATCCGACCTCGTAAAAGAGTATCCTCTTTGCCGAGACGCCTCCTGAAATCAATAGGAGGCAGGCCATGGATAACGCTAAAATCTTGCTATTTGCTGTCATGCTGTTAATGATTATCTTTTTGGTATAAAAATCGCGCTATCTGTTGATAATTTCATAATGGACGGCCAGACCTGTGGTATCAAGGGCTATCGCATTCCCGCCGCGCAGCGGGCCGACATTATAAATCCGAGTCTGTCCTATCCGGTCTGTTTTGCCCGCGCACTCGTGGATGTGGGAGCAAGTGCAGATGTCCGGCTGGTACGTCTCTATCGCATTTCGCAATGCTTGGCTGCCGACATGGCCGACGTCCGGCACGTTGTCGCATGCGGTGTCCTTGGGCGGGAAATGCGTCACCAAGACGGTCTTTCCGGTCTTCGCCCGGCCAAGCAGGCTGTCGAGCTTCTGTCTTATATAATCTTCCTCCATTTCAAATGGCGTTCCGAACGGTGTTTCGTTGCTGCCTCCGAGGCAGACGAACGAGACGCCGTCCAATACGACTGTCTTTTCATGGGCGTTAGCGCCGTATTTTTCGAAAAGGTCGACGACAAGCGGGAAGTCGCAGTTCCCGGGGATGGCGTACACGCCGGCCCGGTCCTTCAGCTCGGCGACGGCGGTCTCGGCGTCGGTTTTGTTCCTCGCGGTGTCCTTGAAGCCGAGGCTGTAATCGCCCATCAGAAAGACGGCGTGGATGCCGCTTTCGCCAAGGTACTCCTTCACCCTCTCAAGGCCTTCAAGGAAGCCGTGGATGTCTGCGATAAAGAGGATTTTCATGTATAAAATATTGTCCTTGGGTTGTATATTAACAGCTTACAGGATTGAATGGAGCGGGATATTTGTGTAAATAAAACGGATAACTTAATAAAACACAATCGAAGGTGTTATCGATGAGACTAGACGAATTTAATGGTTTGTCAAGAAATAACGAAAAAATCGATAAAGAACCAGACACAATGGTAACCTTCCTTTGGTATTTTTTCGTAGCGTTAGTCGTATTGCTCGGGTACTATATCATTTTCTCATTGATAAAAGGAAATTCATTTGACTTAAACGGGGTTAATGATTATTTTGGATCTTTAATGCAGGGTATAGATGCTGAGCGTCAATTCCCTATATAAGCAGATATGTATAACACTATAATTTAATTGCTAATTTAATTCATGATACAATGGACTGTAATATACTACAACCCCTTAGAACCACATTATTCTTGGGGGTGGGATTCATCGCGATAATTCTACTTAACGTTTCGATATGGAGCGTTGTAATCTCAATCCCATTGTACATTATATCCATGGTCAGCAAGACCCAAGATAAATGCAGAAGATACGGTAAAAAGCTTTTCTGGATGGGGGTTAAACTCGGAGTTCTAACAATTGTCTGCCTTATTGCTTTGTTAGTGATTGTTGCTTTAGGGACTATGATAATCTACCGGGCAGTTTGTGCCTCATAATACGGAACTTGGGCTTCCTACTCTACAGTAACGCTCTTGGCTAGGTTCCTCGGCTTGTCGGGGTCAAGCCCCTTCAAGACCGACACGTAATATGCGAACAGGTGCAAGGGCACTATGTTTACTATCGGCGTAAACAGCGGCTCAACCTGCGGGACCTTCATGCCGCCGTCCTCTGCCACGATGATGACTTTCGCCTGCCTGGCCCTCGTCTCCTGGATGTTGGAGTCCATCTTGTCGTCCAGCAGCCCGCCGGACTTGATTGCGATGACCACGACGTCCCTGTCCAAAATGGCGATGGGCCCGTGCTTCAACTCGCCTGCGGCGTAGCCTTCGGCATGGAGGTATGTTATCTCCTTGAGCTTGAGCGCCCCCTCCAGGGCGGTCGGATAGTTCACGTTCCTGCCGATGTAGAACAGCGTCTTCTTGTCAGCGCACTCCTCGGCAAGCTCCTTGATGCGGTTGCCGGCCAATATATTGCGTATGCGCTTAGGCGTTTTGCCAAGCTCCTGTTCGAGCCTGCAAAGCTCCTTCCTGCCTATCTTCCCCCGCTCCGCCGCAAGATACAGCGACAGCTGCGCCAGCGCGACAAGCTGACCGACATACGCCTTAGTCGACGCGACTGAAATCTCAGGCCCGGAATGGGTATACGCAGTGTCGTTTGCGATGCGGGTTATGGTCGAGCCGACGACGTTCACAATCCCCGCGACATAAGCCCCCTTCTGCCTCGCGGCCTTACCCGCGGCAATGGTGTCCGCAGTCTCCCCGGACTGGGAGACCAGGATTAAGCCGCATGATTTGTCGAGCGTCCCGGCAGTGGAATAGCGGAACTCGCTCGCGACCGCAGCCTCGGCAGGAATCCCGAAGCTTTCAAGCATGTACTTGGCCGCAAGGCCTGCATGATAGGCCGTGCCGCAGGCGATAAAGTAAATCCGCTTTTTCCCCTTCAACCTCAAGGCGATTCGCCTGAGCTCCTTCGAGGACTTGAGCGCATTAGCAGCGGCCTCAGGCTCCTCCATAATCTCCTTGAGCATGAAATGATGATAGCCCGACTTCTCAGCCTCCTTGATGTCCCAGCAGATGCTCTCCGCCTTCCTCTTTATCGCCTTCCCTGAGGAAAGGCTGAAAATCTCGACCTTGTCCTTATCCACGACGCCGTACTCAAGGTCGCTAAGGATGAGTATCCTCTTCGTGTAAGGCAGGAAGGCCGGCGCATCCGACGCTATGAAATTCTCGCCGTTCCCGAGGCCCACGATGAGCGGGCTGTCCTTTCGCGCGATGAGTATCCTGTCCGGCTCCTTCACGCATAATACGGCGAGGGCATAGCTTCCCTCCAGCACGCCAAGAGTCTTGCGGAAGGCCTTGATGACGTCCCCCTGATAATGCTCTTCCATCAGGTGGGATATAACTTCAGTGTCGGTGTCGGACTTGAAGGTGTGCCCCTTCGCGATAAGCTCTTTCTTCAAATTGGAATAATTCTCGATTATGCCGTTGTGCGAAACCGCGAAAAGGCCCTTGCAGTCCATGTGGGGGTGGGCGTTGACCCGCGATGGAATCCCGTGGGTCGCCCAGCGGGTGTGCGCGACGCCGATGGTGGAGGAATAATTCTCAGGCTTCACCCGCGCCCTTACCTCCCGGACCTTACCCTTGTCCTTGATGATGCGAATCTTACCCCTCTCGATGAACATCACGCCGGCGCTGTCATAACCCCTGTACTCCAAGCGCTCAAGCATGTCAAACAACAGCACAGGAGCATTCCGACGGCCGACGTAACCCGCGATACCGCACATGAGGAATACTTAGGAACAGGGGGATTAATAAAGTCCAGCCGAATAGAACAAACATTAACTTAAAACGACTCTCCAGCAATTATTGACATCTAACCGCTGGAAATCCGTCTTATACTAATTCCTTCAACGTTTTTACAACAACATGCGGTTTACGTTCTCCCTTTGCCTTCTTGGCATCCTCCATTGTCGACACCCCTGTAAGAACCAAAACTGACTCCAAGCCGTTCCTATTGGCTCCTACTATATCCGCGTCTATATTGTCTCCAACCATTACGGTTTCTGAAGGCGAGAATTTGCCCATAACCTTTTTAAAAAAGTAGGAAGATGGCTTGCCAATTGACACCTTGGCCTTCTTATCGGATGCATGCTCCAGCGCTCTGACAAAACATCCTGAAGACATTACTATCCCATTGCTCGATGGCGCGATGCGGTCCATATGGGCTGCTATCAACTCCGCGCCTTTCAACAGGGCTCTGGCAGCGGTGTTTAATCTATCATATGAAACCTTTTCATAGGCGACTACCACCAAATCGCAGTCTTCTGTATCCGTCAATAAAATCCCTTCCTTTTTCAAATCAGACTTAAAGACATCAGAGCCAATGACAAAACACCTGCATTTACCATAATTTTTACTTATGTACTCCGCAGTGAGGGCCCCAACCATAAATATGTCCTCCAAGTCTGCCTCAACGCCGACTTTACGCAAGGTTTCAAGCATCATTTCCCTGTTCTTTATGGTGGCATTGCCGATAAACCTGACTTTCTTCCCTGCCGCCTTTAAGTAGTCTATAAACTCAACAGCAGATTCTATCGGCTCCAAAGCACCCCGGCCGCGATAGATGACTCCTTCCATGTCAAAAAGAAAAAGTTTTTTATCCTCCAATCTTTTCATTTTTTCATTAATCCCCCGGCAGTTTTATGGCACTTAACCCTCTTCCAACGAATATCCTTTGATTCGCATATGAATAAATCATCTGGAATTATCTGCATTGCACGTTCCGAACCACGGTTATTATTTTTATCTGAGATATCATATTAGTATTTCACTATTCAGATGAATTCTAAGTATGCGGGCTGTTGGACTGCTCTAGTGACTCCCTTCAACGGGAGGATGCGCGTTAACTGGGGGCAGCTTGAGCGCAACGTCGGGTTCCAGATTGAGGAGGGCGTTTCCGGAGTCCTTCCAATGGGCAGCACCGGCGAGAGCGCGACAGTCGCCCACCGCGAGCATTCCAAGATAACGTCGCTTGTGGCCGGGTGCGCGAAAGGGAAGGTGAAGGTGCTCGCCGGCACCGGCAGCAACTCCACGGAGGAGGCGGTTTACGAGACTAAAAAGGCCATAGATGCCGGCGTTGACGCCTGCCTGCTCGTGGACTGCTATTACAACAAGCCTTCGTCTATGGAGCTTCGCAGGGAGTATTACGGCGTGATTTTAAAGAAGTTCCCGAAGATGGACTTCATAGCCTACGCCATACCCGGCAGGAGCGTGACAGTGATACTCCCGGAAGACATGGCTCTAGAATAAATGATTTTTCGAAGACATTCCAAACCGTTGCGGGTCTTACTGTTCAGAACTTTCCGCTCCAGCCGAAGTCCATGCAGGACGAGATGGGCGAAACGTTCGACCCCGAGTATGGCCGCATG